>JBJOLO010000186.1:0-8219 GCA_046045565.1 Planctomycetota bacterium
TTTTCGGACGCAGCAAGGTTGATTTTTCGACGGGCTTGTCAGCAAGCACCCACACATCTTTACTGGCCTGCCCCGATGCGATCGACTCGCCGGAAAACTCGGAATCGCTGGACACGCGCGAGATGCCGCCCGGCATAACGTGATAGGAACCGTCATGTGCGACCGCAAAGGTTCGCAAGCTCACTCGCCAGGGCTGCAGTGCTCCCTGATGCCAGACCGGGGCTGTAGAGCGGGGAACCGAGGCGTGCGCCGCGTAGGAACCCGGTCGAGCCTCGATCTTTGCAAGCAGTTCCTGCCGCCGCGAAGTGCTCAAGGAGCGAACCACGATCGGTTGTGACGTGCGATGTAGGAATGCGGGGCGCACGACAAGCTCTTCGAAATGTTCGCGCACGTAAGCCAGGCTTGCAGGATCCCCGCACCACCACGTATCGACTGATGGCAATCGCAGATCCTCGCCGAACAGTTCGCGACAGATGCGCGGCAAGTAGGCCATCAACGCGGGCGACTCGAGAAACCCGCTCCCCAGCGTATTTGCCACCATCACATGGTTCGTGCGAGCGGCGTGCAAGAGTCCAGGCACTCCCATCTGCGAATCACCACGCAATTCGAGCGGATCACAATCGTCGTCTGCAACTCGACGCAGAATCACATCGACCGGCAGCAATCCGCCCAGCGTCTTTAGGAATACGCTGCGTCCGCGCACCGTCAGGTCGCCGCCTTCCACCAAATCGTAGCCGAGATATCGAGCGAGATAACCGTCCTCGAAATAGGTCGCACTGCGAGGGCCGGGTGAGAGGATCACGATCCGCGGATTGTCGCGATGCGACGGCGCAAGGCCTAATAGCGTCTCACGAAGCTTCATAAAGAACGACGCCAGTCGCTCGACATGCAACGCTTCAAAATCTTGCGGCAGAATACGTGAGAGGATCAAGCGATTCTCGACGGCGAATCCGGCACCGGACGGACCCTGCGCGCGATCTGCCAGAACGGTCCAGCGGCCATCCGCGTGCCGTGCCAAGTGGCCGCCGTACCAATGCACGTAAATGCCCTGCGCCGGAGTCTGCTGATGGCAGGCCAGCAGGTAGGCGGGGTTTCCGAAAAGCAATTCGGGAGGCAGGACACCGCGTCGCAGTAACTCCTGCGGTCCATAGACGTCCGCCAGGATGCGGTTCAGCAGCGTCACGCGCTGCACCAATCCCGACTCGAGCTCCTGCCACTCCCTGCGAGAAATCAGCAGCGGCAACGAATCCAGTTCCCACGGTCGGTCGGGACCTTGGGGGGCGCCGAACACGTTGTACGTGACGCCGTTTTCCCGAAGCAACCGTCGCGCTTGCTCCGATCGCTGCTGGAGCACGGACAGACCATGTTGCTCCAAACGCTGCGCGAACAGCCTCCAGGCGGGCCGCAGCGTCCCGTCGGCATCCAATAGTTCATCGAATCCGCCCGAAGGTCGAACGTATCCGGAAAACAGTCCGCCTGGAGGACGCAAGCCCTCCACCGTTCCGGTCGTAAGCATCTGGTCTTTAGGATTAAAAAGAGAAACGAATTGTGGTATTCAACGCCTTCGTAGCCATCGCGCTCCGCGTGATGATCTGCCGTCTCAAAAACTGCATCCCTGCCGAATGGTTCATCGTTTCCAAGCTTGTGTGTTTTGAACGCCTGGCTTACGTCACGCGGAGCGTGACGGCTACTTTGGTGACGGTTACTTTGGTGACGGCTCAATAAGTGACCGTTCTGTTTGGTCGCATAGCCTACTCGTTCAGCGTTGCCAGTTCGATGGGTCGACGCAGATCGAGCGTCAGCGGGTAATCGGGATTATGCTCGTGCGGCGGCATGGGTAACGCATCACCCGCAGTATGGCCGGTAGCCAGAAAGCGGGCCATGCGGCGGCTTTCGGCTTCATAGGCATTGACCGGGAACCGTTCGAAGCTCCGTCCTCCGGGATGGGAAACGTGCCAGGTGCAACCGCCGATTGCGCGGCGATTCCAGCGGTCGATCACGTCGAAGACCAGCGGTGTGTGTACGCCGATCGTCGGGTGCAGGCACGAGGCCGGTTGCCACGCGCGAAATCGAATCCCCGCGACAAATTCGCCCGGCGATCCGGTCGGATGCAAGGGTACTCGCCGACCGTTGCAAACGACCACGTAGCGAGGGTTGGTCATTCCTCGCACTTTGACTTGAACTCGTTCGATCGACGAGTCGACAAACCGGACGGTACCACCGCCACCGGGTTCCTCTCCTAACACGTGCCACGGTTCAATCGCCTGTCGCAATTCCAGTTGGACGCCTTGGTAAGCGACCTGACCGATCGCGGGAAAACGAAACTCGAAATGCGGCGCGAACCAATCTTGATCCAAAGCAAAACCGGCATCCTGCATCTCGGTTAGCAATTCAGCAAAATCCTGCGCAATGAAATGAGGCAGCAAAAAGCGATCATGTAAAGCGGTGCCCCAACGTACCGGCCGGTCTCGATAAGGCTTTGTCCAAAATCGAGCAATCAGACTTCGCAGTAATAGTTGCTGCACCAAACTCATCCTTGCATGCGGCGGCATCTCAAAGCCGCGAAATTCCACCAACCCTAAACGGCCGGCCGCACTGTCGGGCGAAAAAAGCTTGTCGATGCAAAACTCGGCTCGATGCGTATTGCCGGTCACGTCAACCAGCAGATGTCGAAACAGGCGATCGACCAGCCAGGGCGGAGACGGCCCGTCTTTCGGCAACTGGTGAAAGGCTGTTTCCAGCTCGTAAATGCTTTCATGCCTGGCTTCGTCAACACGCGGTGCCTGGCTCGTGGGACCGATGAACAAACCCGAGAACAAATAGGACAGGCTCGGCCGATTGTTCCAATAGGCAACCAGACTTCGCAAGAGATCGGGGCGCCGCAGGAAGGGGCTCTCCGCCGGCGTTGCACCGCCGACAACCACGTGATTCCCACCGCCCGTGCCGGTGTGTCGGCCGTCGAGCATGAATTTTTCGGTGCCCAAGCGAGCCAATCGTGCCTGCTCGTATAGGACATGGGTATTCTTGCAAAGTTCACTCCAGGAAGACGCGGGCTGCATGTTGACTTCGATCACGCCCGGATCGGGAGTGACTTTGAAGTGCCGAAGTCGCGGATCGTAGGGCGGCGGGTATCCTTCGATGCGGACCGGCATCTGCAGTTCCGCAGCCGTTTGTTCGACCACGGCGATCAGGTCCAGGTACTCCTCCAATTGCCCCATCGGCGGCATGAACACGTGGAGTCGCCCCTCGCGCGCTTGCACACAGAGCGCGGTGCGAATCACCGAGGCAGCAGATTCGCCAGGCTGAGGCGATCTTGGCGAGGCACTGCGGGTCGACAGATCCAGAGGAGGCTGACGCTCACGGAGCTCGGTGCCCAACGCGACTCGACCGCCAGACGCATCGCCAAGACGAGCCTGACCGAGATCGCTGCCGCGCGATGCAATGCCAACAGGCTGATCGATCCCTGTAGCCCACGGATTCGAGTACGGCGACGGCCTTTCGAAAACCAGACGATCCTCGCCATACGCAGCGACCTGATGAACGAGATGTTGCTCCCGCGCAGCGACGACTTCCCGATCGTTGGTCATGGCGGGCAGACGATCGTAGTCTGACTGACTTTGCTGACTCTGACGCCGATGGTAGACCGGCAGTTCCCCGCGGTCGTCCATCGGATCCCGTTCGATGACGTGGGGAAACTCGCGTTCGTGCACCCAGGGAATCGAGTCAAGCGGTAAGCGGAAACCCATGGGCGAGTCACCCGGGATCAAGAACATGTGCTGCGGTCGCAGAAACCAGGAACCACTCTCCCATGTCGGATGTCCGACCCAGCCCGGCTTGGCCTGAATCGGCAGGGCATAGCCCACAATCGCATTGAGTCCGCTTTCGAATACCTGAGCCAGTCGATTTCGCTCCTCTGGATCGCGGAGGTTTGATTGCAGCGGATCGACGTTCACGGGCAGACGCCGTTCTTTCCACAGGTAATACCACGCATCTTCGAAGGCTGGAATGGCAAATTCGATTCCAACGCGGAGATGCTTCGCGAGTGCGGTGACAAACCGATGCGCGTCCACGTCGGTGTAGCCGTACTGCTGATCGTCTTCAGCGATCCAGCGCGGGTCATGCCAGACTGGCTGGCCATCCGCGCGCCAGTAGCAAGCCAAAGCCCAGCGCGGCAGCGATTCACCCGGATACCACTTTCCTTGCCCGAAATGCAGGAGCGGCGAACTTGCGAATTCGGCCGCAAGTCGTTTGAACAAGTCGCCCGCTCGTTCCCGTTTATGCGTGCCGAGCGCCGCGGTGTTCCACTCCGGGCTCTCCATCTCATCAATCGAAACAAAGGTGGGCTCGCCACCCATGGTCAGCCGCGTATCGTGCTGGACCAGTTTTGCATCAACCTCCTTGCCCAGCGTTTCGATCCGCTCCCATTGCTCATCGGTGTACGGCTTCGTCACACGAGGATCTTCGTGGATTCGTTGCACCGACATCCTGAAGTCGAATTGCACCTCACACGGGTCAATCGCTCCGGTGACGGGAGCGGCCGAGGTCGGGTCGGGAGTGGCTGCGAGCGGCAAGTGCCCTTCGGCCGCGAACAGGCCGGAGGTTGGATCGAGACCAACCCAACCTGCACCGGGGAGATACACTTCGGCCCAAGCATGCAGATCGGTGAAGTCGTGGCTCGCACCGGAGGGTCCGTCTAACGATACGACATCAGGCTTAAGCTGAATAAGGTAGCCGGAGACGAAACGTGCGGCGAGTCCCAGATTTCGAAGGAGTTGCACCAGCAGCCAAGCCGAGTCGCGGCAGGAACCCCGCGACAAGCTCAGTGTCTCTTCAGGCGATTGCACACCGGGTTCCATGCGGATCACGTAACCCACACGATCATGCACCAACTGATTGAGTGCGACCAAGTAATCAACCGTCCGCTCCGCATGGTCGGGCGATTGCCGGATCAATTCCTTTAACTTGGGGCCTACCGGCAACGTGCGCAGGTACGGAGCCAGTTCCGACTCCAGACACGATTCGTAGGCGAATGGATATGCGACCGCCGATGGCTCCAGAAAAAAATCGAACGGATTGATCACCGTCAATTCGGCAACCAGATCGACTTCGATCGAGAGTTCTTTCGCGGGCTTGGGAAAAACGAGGCGTGCCAGGAAGTTGCCGTGCGGATCTTGTTGCCAATTCAGAAAGTGTTCCCGCGGCTCGACGCGTAGCGAATAGCTGGTCACTGGTGTGCGGCAATGCGGCGCGGGACGCAAACGAATCACATGCGGCGCCACGGCGATCGGGCGATCGAATGCGTAAGTCGTAGCGTGGTGAAGTGCGACACGGATCGCCATAGCTTTTCGCTTTACGTTGAAGGCAACGGCTGGGATGCGAAGAACGTTTCGAAAATAGCGTTACCCACGTCGTTGATCTTGGTCTGCAGGTTATCGATGAACTCGTGCAAGCCACGTGCGACAACGTCGTCCAACGTCATGTAATCAAATTCGGCCCGCAGACGTCCCAGACGCTGCTCGGCGATATTCCGGTGGGTCCCCGCGGTCCCGCCTGTAATGGTAAGCAGCGACTGCTCGGCGCGCAGCAGACAGAAATACACCGCGCGGGGAAAATCACGATCGAGCAGCAGGAACTGCGCGACCGATGCCGGCGTGATGCGTCCCTGGACTTTGCGATACGCCTCGAGCGCACTGGCTGACTTCAACAAGGCCGCCCACTGGATCGTGTCAAGCGATGTGCCGATATCGGCGACACTGGGCAGGAGCACAAAGTATTTGACGTCGAGAATGCGCGAGGTCTTATCAGCTCGTTCCAGCATCCGGGCAAGACGGCGGAAGTGCCACGCTTCGCCGTGCGACATGGTGGCTTCCGTCGAGCCTTCCAGAATGTAGGCGGCTTGCCGAATCTGATGGAAGAAATCGAACGGAGCGGCCACGACCTGGCTGGGGGTTGCATCCCGCACCAACAGGAAGAACTTGTTGAGCTCCTCCCACATCGTGGAACTGATAATCTCCCGAACGGTCCTCGCATTCTCTCTTGCACAGCGCAGGCAGGAAAGGATCGAGTTGGGATTCTGCTGGTCGAAGGTGAGGAACGACAGCACATTCGATTGCGTCGCTGCGCCGTAACGCTCATAGAAATCGACATCGTCGCCTGTGGTGTAGATCAGCGGATCCCATTGGTTCGGCGCGTCGGGTCCCAGGTCCAACGACAGGTTCAGATTGACATCGATGAACCGTGCTACATTCTCGGCTCGTTCGACATAACGAGACATCCAGTAAATGGAATCGGCGACGCGGCTTAGCATAGGGTCGATTGCTGGGTTGAGGGGAAGTTCGAGAACAAGGCCGATCCGATCGTGTGCTCAGGAGGATGCGGTGCATCGTCAAGCGATTGGCGTGGGAACAGGTGGGGCTCCGTTCTTCAAAACCCAGGTATCCTTGCTCCCGCCACCTTGCGAGGAGTTGACGACCAGCGAGTTTTTCACGAGTGCGACGCGCGTGAGGCCGCCGGGCAGAATGTAGATGTCTTCGCCGTAAAGAATGTAGGGACGCAAATCGACATGTCGGCCCTCTAAATGGTCGCCGACGAGCGTGGGAACTCGCGACAGCGACATCATCGGTTGGGCAACATAGTTCCGCGGATTCGATCGGATCAAGTCGCGATACTGGTCCAGTTGCTCCTTCGTCGCGCGAGGTCCGAGCAGAATTCCATAGCCCCCCGATTCGTTCGCCGGCTTGATCACCAGTTTGTCGATGTTCGTAAGCACATGGTCCCGCTGCTTGTCGTCGGCGCACAGAAATGTCGGTACGTTCGGTAGCTTGATCTCTTCGCCCAGGTAGTACTGGATCATTTGAGGCACATAAGCATAGACCGCCTTGTCGTCGGCAATGCCGGTGCCCGGTGCGTTTGCGAGTGCGACGCGTCCGGCGCGATAAACGTCCATCAGACCGGGAACGCCGAGCGTCGAATCGGGACGGAACGTTTTCGGGTCCAGGAACTCGTCGTCAATCCGGCGGTAAATCACATCGACGCGCTGCAATCCTCGCGTGGTCCGCATCTTGACGTAACCATCATCGACGACAAGGTCCGATCCCTGCACCAGTTCGACACCCATCTGCTGAGCCAGGAAACAGTGTTCGAAGTACGCCGAGTTGTAAATGCCGGGTGTAAGCACGACCACATTCGGATCGTTCCCTGCGGCCGGCGGCGAGATGTACTGCAACATCTTGAGCAAGTGTTCCGGATAGTCCTCGACCGACAGGATCGACAAGCCCTGGAACAATTGCGGAAACGTACGCTTCATGACCTCACGGTTTTCGATCACATACGACACGCCCGAGGGACAACGCAGGTTGTCTTCCAATACATAGACTTGACCGTCGGTATCGCGAATCAGATCGGTCCCCGTAATGTGGCACCATCGTCGCTGCGGAGGGTTAAGGCCGCTGCACGGCTTGAGGTAGTTTTTCGCCGATGAGGCCATGTACTCGGGAAACACGCCATCTTTGACAATCTTTTGATCGTGATACATGTCATCGATGAAAAGATTCAGCGCCGTAATCCGCTGTTTGAGCCCCTGCTCGATTGCTTTCCATTCCCGGCCTTCGATGATGCGCGGGATGAGATCGAAGGGCCAAATTTTCTCGGTGCCCGCCTCGTGTCCGTAGACGTTAAAGGTGATCCCCATGTTGCGAAGGGCAAGATCGGCCGCTTTTTGCCGCCGCGGCAATTCACCGGCCGCCAGCTGCTGTAATCGCCAGGCAAGCCATTCGGCGCGCGAGCGGGGCCGACCGTCCGCATCGAACATCTCGTCGTAAAAACCCTCCGTGTCATAGTGCGGAAATGGAGATTCGGCAGTGGGGGCAACGGCAGAAGAAGTCATGGTTGGAACCTGGATTTTCGGTGAAACGCAACGCGACTGCCGCAAAGCGCGGCATCCCACGCCTGCCTAACCGGCAGTTTTCTAGAATTCTCGCCTCGGAACTGAAGATCGAAAGGGAAGGTCCTCCTTAAGGCAAACCGCGTGCCCAGCCGGAAACGCGGCATCACGGCCGACAGCCCGATGGTGCCTCCCGGTATCCCCCTCTAGTTCACGACACACAAGTTTTGTCCTGACCTTTGGACCAAGCCGAGGCCGCGGCGGGTCCAATGTGTGTGTCTTGCATTGCGCTTGGATTGCGGATTTGCGATCAGCCTTTCCATTACCCTAGCGGTGC
>JBJOLO010000115.1:0-2907 GCA_046045565.1 Planctomycetota bacterium
ACGCTGTTCAGCGCGTTGTGCGGGGTGCATCAGCAAACGGGGAACTATCCGGGGGTAACCGTCGAGCGGAAGGAAGGTCGCTTCGAACACCGCGGTCAGTCCCTGTTGCTGCTCGACTTGCCAGGCACGTACAGCCTTGCTCCCCGTTCGCCCGACGAGATGATCGCGGTCGATGTTTTGCTTGGTCGACAGGCCGGCGTGGAAACGCCTGACGCGGTGCTGTGTATTGTCGATGCGAGCAATCTCGAGCGTAACCTGTATCTGGTGAGTCAAGTGCTGGAGATGGGGCTGCCTACCGTCCTGGCGCTCAACATGATGGATGTGGCTCAGTCGCGCGGGATACGGATCGACGCCAGCACCCTGTCAACGCGATTGGGGATTCCCGTGATTCCGGTGGAAGCCCATCGTCGTCGCGGCTTGGAGGAACTTAAGCAAGCGCTAATCGCAGCGTGGCCCGAGGCCACGGAGGCGAGCGGTGCCATCACGTCGGACTCAAATCGGGGCGGTACCAGGCAGGAGCAAACCGGCCTGGAGCCAGCCGGGCAGGAGCCAGCCGGCCAGGACCAAGCAGGACGGTCGCAAACCGAACGGGCCTCTGGAGCCAAAAAGGTGGCGACGAAAACGCGTTCCCCCCGGATTCCGCTCGAGGCAATCTTTCCCGCGGCCGTTTCGCGGGAGGTGCGTGGAGTTTGCGAGTTACTTCAGTCCGCCGGTGGCGAGGCATTCCCGGAGTACCTCGCCTTACGACTGCTGTTTGATTCGACCGGCTACTTGGAAAACGGTGGCCTCGCGGGAGTGGATCTGAAGCTCAAGTCGGCTCTGCAGGAGTCGCGGTCCCGGCTGGCGGAAGCGGGAACCCCGGTTCCGGGAATCGAAGCGATTTCGCGTTATCAGTGGATCGGGCGTGTGCTGGTAGGGATTGTCGAGCGGCCGCAGGTTCGCACGGTGACATGGAGCGACCGCATCGACCGGGTGCTGACCCATCGGGTGGCGGGCACGCTGATTTTTCTCGTGCTGATGGCGCTGTTGTTCCAGCTGGTATTTGTGGTTGCAGAGCCGCTGAAGGAATGGATCGAGGCGGCCCAAGGGGCGATGTCGAGTTGGATTGAATCCGCGATTTCCGAGGGGCCGCTGCGTTCGTTGGCGATTCACGGCATCGTGGAGGGCGTCGGCGGGGTGGTGGTTTTCCTGCCGCAGATTTGTGCGCTCTTCTTTTGCATCGCCATCCTGGAAGATTGCGGTTATATGGCTCGCGCGGCTTACCTGATGGACCGGTTGATGTCGCGCGTGGGGTTGAACGGCAAGTCGTTTATTCCGCTGCTTTCCTCATTCGCGTGTGCGATTCCCGGAATCATGTCGACACGCGTCATCGAGAATCCCCGTGACCGGCTCGTCACGATGCTCGTCGCACCGCTCATGAGTTGCAGTGCGCGTGTTCCCGTTTACTTCCTGTTGGTGTCGACGTTCATTCCCGATCGGCATTGGTATGGGTTCATCAGTCTGCGAGGCCTGGTCTTAATGGCTTCGTACTCGGTGGGAGCGTTGGTCGCGATCGCCGTGGCGATGGTCTTGAAGAAGACGATTTTGCGAGGAGAAACACCGCCCTTCGTCATGGAGTTGCCGGGCTACAAGTTTCCGCAACCGCGGCTGGTGCTGCATCGCATGATCGAGCGTGGTTGGGCGTTTCTGTATCGCGCGGGCACGTTGATCCTGGCTGTAAGTGTGTTGGTCTGGGCTATGGCCTACTTTCCGCATCGCGAGAGCGACCTGCCGGACTCGCTTCGTACGCAGCGTAATGAGCTTCGCCAGGCGATCGAAACGCAGGCGGAGACCGCCGAGGCGACGGGGCTTTCCGAGCAATTGGCCGACGTCGAGCATCAAATCGAGGGGGAATACCTGCGCCGGAGTTTCCTCGGGCGACTCGGTAAATGGGTCGAACCGGCGGTCAAGCCGCTGGGGTGGGATTGGCGGATCGGTTGTGCGGTCATCGCGTCGTTTCCCGCGCGAGAAGTCGTGGTCGCGACCCTGGGTGTGATCTACAACCTCGGCAGCGAGGCCGATGCGGAATCGGATTCGCTGCACACGGCGCTGCAGCAAGCCACCTGGGAAGGCTCCGATCGACCCGTGTTCACGATTCCCGTAGCCCTATCGCTGCTCGTGTTCTTCGCCCTCTGCGCCCAGTGCAGTTCGACCCTGGTGGTCTTACGGCGTGAAACCAACAGCTGGAAATGGCCGCTCTTCACATTTGTCTATATGACGACACTTGCGTATCTTGGAGCATGGGTGGTCTACCAGTTGGGAAGCCGCTGGAGTTGACCGCCGGACCGTTCGTGGCGGTTCGGGTGCCGTGCGGACGGCACGCCGGAATGCCGTTCAGGCGGCAGGTTGTTCCAAAAGCAAGGAACCAGCGGGTTAAGGAATCAGCGGGATAAGGAGCCAGCGGGATGTGGCAATCTGTGATCGTCGGAGCGATGATCCTGATGTCGGTTGCCGTCGTGGTGCGACGGGCCGCTCAGGCCTGGCGGTCTGCGCAGTCGCTGGGCGCTCTTGGACCGTACGGTGGCGGATCGTGCGGTGGTTGTGCGGGTTGCAAATCGACCGTCGAATCCCCGTCCGGTTTCGTGCCGGCGGATGATTTGTTACGGTCGGCGACGTCGCTTGCGGCCAATCGCTCCGCCCGGGTCGATGGCGCGGTTCGCGGACGGTGAAGCCGCGCAAGGGCGAGCGGAGGATGCCGGGTGGCTCGCAGCCAAAAGCTTGCTGAAAACGATCACGAGTGGTTTCATAAGGCTGACACATTGCGGGGGCGGACTTGTGGTAGTGTCTGTGAAGCAGCTGTGAAGTAGCTGTGAAGCAGTTTTGGCGTAGCGATGACGTAGCGATGACCAAGCTGTGGCGTAGGATTGC
>JBJOLO010000236.1:0-3038 GCA_046045565.1 Planctomycetota bacterium
TCCTCGCGCATGCGTTCGCAGATCAACACATTCGCATCGACAGCCATTCCCACGGTGAGCACCAACCCGGCGAGGCCCGGCAGCGTGAACGGCGCCTTGATCAAGATCATGACGGCCACAATCAAGCCGATATTGAGTGCCAACGCAATGTTGGCGATCAAGCCTGAGAACCGGTAGTACCACAACATGAACAACACGACCGCACCCAAGCTGACGGCGATGGAAAACTCGCCTTTGGCGATCATGTCGGCACCGAGCAGCGGGTCGATCAAGTTTTCGCTGATCGGATCTTTCTTCAGCACCGCAGGCAATCGTCCTGCTCGCAGGATGCTCACCAGAAAATCAACTTCCTCACGCGAGAAATTACCCGTGATACGACCCTGGCTGGAAATCACCGATTGAATATCGGGCGCGGAGAGCAGGGTATTATCGAGCACAATTCCCAACTGCCGACGCAGATCCCGCTCGGGGACGTTGTCACCCGTCAACAGTTCCATGCGGCGGGCGGCGTTGGCCTTGATCGTGAATTCCACCTCATTGCCGCCTTGCTCATCGATGCCGGGTGCGATCGAACCCAAGTCGCCACCCGTGACGTTATGGCGGTCGGACGTATCCATCAGGATTTGAACATCATTCATACCTTCGCGAAGAAGGTAGCCCTCGAGGTCGCCCGCGATCTGTTCATGCGGAATGATGTCACCCGTTTGCGGATTGCGGTAAGTGAACTCCGGTCGATAACGCACCTTCAGAAGTCGCTGACCTTTGTCGTCGCGACCGATCGTGACCCAGCGTCCGACAAGCTTCTTGCCGGTCGGGTCCTGGATGATCGCCGATCGCTTCACGTTGGGATCGAGATCCTCTGCCTTCGCGGTTGCCAAATCGATCAGCGTTTCGTGGTAGCGACGGTGGGCAACGATTCGAAACTCGAGGTTACCTGCTTGCTTAATCTGCTTCTTGATCTCGGCGACCTCGAGCGGATCGACTTCGGGGATCACGATTTCGACCTGCTGCGCCCCGAACTTGCGGATCACCATTTCTTTGGTGCCGGTGGGATTGAGCCGGTTCTTGAGCGCCTCAATCAACGCATCCATGTTGATGTCGCCTTCGAGACCACCGCTCGCTGCACCGGTCTGCTCCAAGTCGACTTCGAACACCAGAATCACACCGCCGGCGAGATCGGTTCCCCACTTAGGCGGCCAGCCCACTCCGAGGTACTTGGGTTTCGGGCAGATGATCACGGCCGGTCCGATGATCGCCATCAGCAACAGGCCGATCCGCCACCAATCGTCCGCCATGCGAAGCGATTTCGCGAGCATGCCGCCGAGCAGAAAAGGCACGACGAGCACAAGGAGCGCCAAACCGGCCAGCATCAGGCCGATCATGGTCGGAGAGGGCGGGGCAGAAGCGGCTTGCGCCAAAACAAGGTTCGCTGCAAAGTCCATCTTGGGGAACGTCCTATTTCCAATCTTCGAGTGAACGACAGATTCGACACCGCAGAACGCACAGAACGTCGCGGCGTTTTACCGTTCAAGGAATGCCACGTTATGAGTCCGACTTGTCTTTCTTTCCCTGGTCCGTGTCGGAAAGCACGCGGGCCACCGCGCTGCGGAGAATGGTGACGCGAGTGTCATTGTTTTCGTCCACTCGCAAGGTAAGCATCTCTTCGCCTTTACGCACATTTACGATCGTCCCCACCATTCCGCCGATAGTCACAATACGATCGTTCTTCGTGAGCCCCTCCAGCAATTTCGCTTGCTCGGCCTTCCGCTTCCGCTCCGAGGGGAGCATCACCAGCATGAACACGAGCATGATCGCGAAAATCGGGAACATCGGGTTGCTTAGGAACTGACCTAAGCCGCCGCCACCTCCGCCCTCCGCTTCCGCTTGGGCGAACATCCCCAGTTGGGCTAACGTCAACGACAACGAACTGTGCAACCAATCCAACATCTTCGTAGCCAGCTTTCCGGCCGTCACTGCGGCCAAAATACAAGAAATCGCGGCTTATCATAAAAGCTTATGCCACAACGGGCAAGTGCAGGTGACAGCACCGCTTCCCGCGACCCAAAGGGCCGGTCATCCGCGCTCCTCGGCGCCCGATGCCGAGTTCCGGGCGCCCCATGCCGACGCGTAATGCTCCCGTAGCGCCCCGAACTCGCCTCGCTCGATGGCCGAACGCGCTTGCTCGAGCAACCGTTGATAAAAAGTCAGATTGTGCGCCGAGACCAGCATCGGACCGAGCATTTCGCCGGCCATGAACAAATGACGCAGGTATCCGCGGCTGTGCCGACAGGCCGGACAGGGACAATCGGTTTCCAGCGGCCGTTGATCACGCTGATACTGCGCGTTACGCAAACGAACGGGACCTTCGAAAGTAAATGCCAACGCGTTTCTTCCATTTCGAGTCGGCATGACACAATCAAACAGATCCACGCCGCGGGCGATGGCCTCCAGCAGGTCGATCGGCCGGCCAACCCCCATCAGGTACCGTGGCCGGTCGTGAGGAAGCACGGGGCAAACTTCATCCAGGACTGCGTACATCTCCAGCGGACTCTCTCCGACACTCAGGCCGCCAATCGCGTAGCCGGGAAAACCGATACGCTGCAAGCCTTCCGCGGAGCGGACGCGCAAGCCGATATCCAAGCCGCCCTGCACAATTCCAAACAATGCCTGATCGGCACGCTTCGACGCCTCACGGCAGCGTGCCGCCCAACGCAAAGACCGGTCACAAGCATCGGCCACCGCCTCCCGGCTCGCAGGCAACTCGATGACATGATCGAGCACCATCGCCACGTCGCTGCCGAGATGTTCCTGGATTGCGATCGCCCGCTCGGGGGTTAATTCCAAGCGACTGCCGTCGATGTGCGAACGAAACACCACGCCTTGTTCCGTTACCTTCGCTTGTGCGGCAAGACTGAAAACCTGAAATCCGCCGCTATCAGTGAGTATGGGCCCGGACCAGCCACAGAAAGCATGAAGGCCGCCCAGATCGCGGACTACGTCATCGCCCGGCCGCAAGGCAAGATGGTACGTGTTGCCCA
>JBJOLO010000297.1:0-4706 GCA_046045565.1 Planctomycetota bacterium
CCCGAAATCCACCGCCGGCCAGCCAAAGCGAAAAGCCGTGTCGATTGTGATCACGACCATCTTTCCCTTGAGAGATGGGCAGGCGTCCAAATTCTCCCGTCCATAACACGATCGTGGAATCAAGCAGTCCTCGCTGTTTGAGATCTTTAACGAGTGCCGCACTGGGCCCATCCGTTCGTTGGCAGAGTCCTTTCAAGCTTTCGGCATTCTTACTGTGCGTATCCCACGGTTGCCCGGCCATATAAAGCTGAACGAATCGAACGCCACGTTCCACCAGTCGGCGCGCCAACAGGCATCGCGTTCCGTACTCACGCGTCGCCGGATCGTCGAGTCCGTACAGTTTTCTGGTGGTCTCGGTCTCGTCGGAGAAGTCGAGCACTCCCGGCACGGCTGTTTGCATCCTCGCCGCGGTTTCAAATTGCGTCAGGCGGGCCGCCAATTCGCTGCTTTCGCGATGTTTCGAAAGATGCCGCTCGTTTAATTGCTTCAGCAACTCCAACTGATTTCGTCGCGACACCGAACTGCTGCCTGCGGGCAGGTTCAGGTTCAATACGGGGGCCGGCCCCGAACGAAATGTTGTGCCTTGATATTGAGCCGGCAACCAACCGGACGACCAGTTCCGTTCGCCATCCACCGGCAGTCCGCCAGGATCCGACAACACTACATAAGCCGGGAGATTCTCATTCTCTGTTCCCAGGGCATACAGCACCCAGGATCCCCACACAGGCATCCCCGCCAGGAACTTTCCGGTATGAATGAGTCGCAGCGCTGATTCGTGGTCCACCGACTCGGTATTCATCGATCGCACGAGACAAAGGTCATCCGCGATCGATCCGATTTGCGGCAGGAGTTCGCAGAGCTCCATTCCGCACGCACCGTACTTGTTGAATTTGTACGGGCTTCCCAGGCAGTTTCCCTTTTGCTTATCGAAGTGGGCTTCTAGATCGCCACCCGGATACGGTTTGCCATCGTGTTTCGTTAGCAAAGGTTTCGGATCGAAGAGATCCATTTGACTCGGGCCGCCATGCTGGAACAGGCAGATCACCGACTTCGCGGATCCAGTTCCAGACACCAGTTTCTCACGCACGGGACGACCGCTCGTCGCCGCGAAATCTTCGGCCAAAGCCGACGTCATGGCTTGCTGCTGCAGCCACGTCAGCGCTAGCCCGCCCAGACTCCCTGCGGTTTGGCCGAGAAACAGCCGACGTGAGACGGCATTGAATTCGCCTTCGATCCGGTCCCTACGCATCTGGTCATTCCCAATACAAGAACTCGTTGCTGGCCATCAGCATCTGACACAAGTCGGCCAAAACGCGCACAGGATTCGACGCTTTGCCCGCATCGGTATTTTCGGCAGCATAGGTGCGAGATTGTTGTTCGACAAACGCTTCAGCAAGTTCCATTTCAGCAGCCGTGGCGGGTCTTGCAACCAGCCGCAAATAGGCCTCGTTAATCATCACGGCTGCCTGCTGCGGATGCAATGCAACAAGTTGCTCAGACAGCGACTTAGCCCGATTGGCAGCGAATTCCGAATTCAACAGCGCCAATGACTGCAACGGCATCGTCGAGCGGGGCCTCGATAACGAATTGAATACGATCGAAGGCGCATCAAACACGGCCAAAAAGCTCACCACCTGCGTACGCCGCTGATTCAGGTAGAGCGATCGTCTCCGCGAACCCGGATTCGTTTCGGCTACCACCACCTCACCCGCACCGTCACGCGACGTGGGCACGTAAGGTCCAAAGAATCGTCGGTCCAGGTCTCCGCTGGCGGCAAGCATCGAATCGCGAATGGCCTCTGCATCAAGTCGACGCAGCGGATACCGCGAGAGCAAACGCCCATCGGCATCTCCCGCAACAACCGCCTCGCTTGCTGCACTGGACTGACAATATGTCGCCGAAACCAGTATGCGGCGATGGATCGGTTTCTGACTCCAACCACCCGCGATGAATTGATGGGCTAATGCATCGAGCAGTTCGGGATGAGTGGGCGGTGCTCCGCTAAGACCTAAATTCTCCGGCGTCGCGACGAAGCCCGTACCGAAATGATGCTGCCAGATTCGATTGACGTGTACGCGAGCAACCAACGACGCTGCGCGAGAATCGTCGGCAAACAACCAATTGGCAAAGGCCAATCGTCTGCCGGTCGATCGAGCTCCGCTCGCCGGTGACGGAACAGCAAAAGGCTTGGCGGGGTCGCACAACACGGCTGGCGGCGTTGCCGGCACCGATTCCTTTCGCAGACCGTAGTTTCCGCGCTCCAATAAAAACACCTCGGGCGGTTCGGGAACAATATCGGTCGCCCAGGCGATCTTGCCCGGCGGCGATTGAGACAACTCGTTGCGCCGCTTTGATAATCGTTCGACTTTTTCGCGTCGCTGTTTCAACTGTTCTGCAAACTCCGGCGGTTCCGCCATCTTTGCCGGGGAAGCCACGCTAAACCGCTCGACGCAAACGTTGTCCACCACGAAACTGCGACCGCAACAGTACTCCCACGCAAATCCGCCGTCCGGCAGATCCGACTCCTTGAGGGTGATCGACTTTGATTCGGCGACGCCGTCGACCAAATGCTCCAGCAGAAAACGGCCGTCGCCTTGATTGGTTACTCGCACGCCGTAGTTTCGTCCGGCAGCGTAGCCCGTCACACCAATGGAACCTGCACTTTGGCCGTCCGCTCCCGGGTAATCGACATGCACCGACGTAGTGCCTCCCGGATTCCCGTCGATCAGAATATTACCGCCCGGCACACGGTCGCTGTCGTCGAAATCGCGAGCCGCAATATAGTATCCGATCCGCTCCGCAGCCCCCTGATCTGCCTTCACCTTGTCCGCGATCAGGTCGAATGTCACCTGAATCGACTCGCCTTTTTCACTCGGCGTCCAATCGAAAGATCGCGTCGTCGATAACCAACGATTGCCGGATCCACCCGCTTCCAAGATCTGCAGCTGACCATCGACGAGCATCGCTCCGGGCGCGGTAGCCGTGTTGACTTGCACGGCAGGACTTCCTCCGGGTGCATCGTCGCCAGGGGCGGTGGCGCTCCAGCGCGTTGCGAACTGCTCCGATCCGTCCTCGAAAGAATCCTCGAAGAGCACTTCGCCGCGTGGACGATGTTCGCGCAGCCACATGGTCAGATTCACCTGCTCCCGTTTCCACTCCGCATTGATCTCCGCAAGTTGTCTATCCCAGGACTCTTTTTCCCCCGGCAAGGGTGCCAGTACAAATCGCTCGTTTGGCTTTTGCCATCGCTCGAGATTAAACACCGGATAAAGAATCGCCTGAAACTGGTAGTAGTCACGCTGGGTGAGTGGCTCGAATTTGTGGTCGTGGCATTTCGCACATTGAAGCGTCAGTCCCATCAGCGACGAGGCAACAATTTGCATCGACGACTCCAGGGCCGTGTAACGATCGACACGCACTTCGTCGGGATTCCCGTCACTTTCGCCGCTTCCATCCTGCCCATTGCGCAGATAATGCGTCGCCTCCAACAATTCGATGTACTCCGGATTCGTCCCGGCCTCGGGCACCGGGCCGGCTAGTTCATCACCCGCCAATTGTTGCCGCACAAACTGATCGAACGGCAGATCGCGATTCGTCGACCGGATCACGTAGTCACGATAGCGATAGGCGAAAGGCCGATCGGTGTCGGCATTAAAATAGCCGTTTGAATCAGCGTAGCCCGCTGCATCGAGCCAATACTTTCCCCATCGTTCACCATAGGCCGGCGAAGCAAGATAGCGGTCCACCCAGCGTTCATGACCATCCGGGAGATCCTCGTCCAGCAAGTCCATGACATCCTGGTTGTCCGGCGGCGTTCCGCGTAAGTCGAGACTCAATCGCCGCAACAACGTTGCCTTCTCAGCGATGGTGTTGATCGACAATCCTCGCTCGCCCAGCCGTCGCTCGATCCAGGTGTCGATCGTCCCCCGCGCGCGACTTCCACCACTCGACGCCATGCGCCCGGACGTCAACGGCGTCAACTTCCGGAACGCCCACGGCGAGCCACCCGCTGCGCGCAATCCGGGTGATCCGGCTTGAATCCATCGCTGCAGAAGCATCCGATCCGATTCGCTGAGCGGCAACTCGGGAGGCATCTCGTTGGACTGAATCCGTTTCCACACCAAACTTCCGTCAAGGTCGTGTGGAACGACGGCCGCGCCTTGCTCGCCGCCGCGCAACAGTCCATCGCCCGTGGAGAGATCGAGTTTTCCCTCCGACTTGGCCGGACCATGGCATTTGACGCAGTGCCGTTTCAGCAGGGGAGCGATCTCCTGCTCCCATCGCGGTGCTGGCTCCTCGCCCCGCGCATCGATCGCGCAGAAATCGATCGCGCAGAAAATGGCTAGTAGCAGGAGTCCCCTACCTGGATTCAGCCGCCACAACATCCGCCGTTACTCCACTCTTCCGTTCGTCGATTGAAGCGAAACCTATTTCCGCGACACGACGCCGAGATAACGGTCATGTCGCCCCGTAACGTAAGCACCATCGCTTCTCGCTTCACCAAGAAGACCAACAAGCATAACCCTTTTACTCAACTCGCTACCGCTACAAGTATACTCGCCGCAATTTGCGTCCGGCCAGCCACAGTTTTCCTGCCTCGAGCATGGCATCCCGAGGCCCAGCCACACAACGCAAAACACACACCTGTGGGTGGCAGCCGATCTTCGGCGACCCAAGCGAAATCTGTGGCATGAAATACGCGAAAC
>JBJOLO010000123.1:0-4617 GCA_046045565.1 Planctomycetota bacterium
GGGTGCAAAGGACACTTGGATTGAGCAGCTTAGCCGTGAACTGAAAGCGCCGGCGCCGGTAGCGACTACCCCGTCGGGACCGAACCGAAAGGCCATGCAGGCCCAGTTGGAGAAGTTCCGACAGCGACTCGCGCAAGCAAAAAAGGCGGGGGGCGAAGGGGCGGGACAGGCGGAGCAGGTGGCGAGGCTGGAAGCGCGGATCGCCGCGCTGGAAAAAGCTTTGCCGCAGGAAGATGCAGAAACCGAAACCGATCCGGTAGGCACGGCGAAGGCCCCGACGGCCGCGTCCGACCGGTGGAACGACTTGATTAAGCAGACCTATCTGCGAACGGTGAGTCGCTATCCGACGCCGGAAGAGACCGAACGGTGTCGACGCTTCTATCAGGAGTCGGCAAACACGGTCGAAGGCACGAAGGGATTACTTTGGGCCTTGGTCAACACAAAAGAATTCATCGTGAATCATTAAGCTTGAGATCGGAAAGGAAATCATCCCATGGCCAGCACTCGAACCTGTGACGGCATGCGTCGACGCGACTTCATCAAGATTGGTGCCTGCGGCGCGGGCCTGACCCTGACACATTTTCTTCGTCGATCGCATGCCGGAGAGATATCTCCCAATGCGGCGACGTCGGCCATCTTCGTGAACCTTGGCGGCGGTCCCTCGCACCTCGACTCGTTTGATTTGAAGCCCGAGGCGCCCTCCGAATACCGAGGAACGTTCCAGCCGATCAAGACGAATGTAGCGGGAATGGAAATCTCGGAGCACCTTCCGAAATTAGCGACCTGTGCTGAGAAATACACGATTCTGCGAGGGGTATCGCACACGTTGGCAGCGCACGAATTGGGGTCGTTGTATGTCAATACAGGGAATCGACCGCTTCCGTCGCTCGAGTATCCCGGCTTTGGATCGGTGGTCAGCAAAGAGCTGCCGGTGCCGGGCGATCTGCCGCCCTTTGTGGCGATCCCCAACAGCCCGCAACGGGCGGGTTATTTGGGAGTGCAATACGCACCGCTCAACACCACGCAGACGCCTCGTCCCGGCACGCCGTTCAACGTGCGGGGGATTTCGCTGCAGAACGGTCTGACTATTGAGGAAGTCGAACGTCGGCAAGGATTGCGGCAGGATCTGGACACCGCCTTTGGCGGACTCGAACGCAACAACCAATTGCTCGCGGGACTCGACCGCTTCAGCCAGCAAGCGTTTGACATCATCACTTCGCGGCGTGCCCGCGAGGCGTTTGATGCGTCGAAGGAGTCGCCACAATTTGCCGAACCGTTCGGTGCAGAGCCGTTCGGGCAGAGTTGCCTGTTGGCCACCCGATTGATTGAAGCCGGAGTGCGGTTTGTGTCGTTGTCACTCGGCGGCTGGGATACCCATCAGGAAAACTTCACACGATTGCGGACTCGCTTGTTGCCGACACTCGACACCGGACTTTCGGCGTTGCTGAACGGCTTGGAGCAAAAAGGATTGTTGGCCACGACCTCGGTTTTCGTGACCGGTGAATTCGGTCGGACGCCGAAGATCAATAATCGAGCGGCAGAGGGTGGTCGCGATCATTATCCGCGATGCATGTTTATGCTCGTCGCGGGTGGGAAGTTTAGAACCGGTCAAGTGCTGGGAGCGAGCGACGACAAAGCAGGTCAGCCGGCCGACGAAGGCTTTTCTCCCTCAGACGTCGCTGCGACGTTTTATAAAAGTCTGGGCATCGATCACACCAAGGAATACCACACCAATACCGGCCGACCAATCATGATTGTCCGCGATGGCAAGGTGATTGACCGTTTACTAGCCTGACCGGCTACAATCTGGGGAGTGGCTCGGCTCGATTGCCTGTTGTCAGGTGCCTGCTGTCAGGTACCGTGTATCGAGATGGCCGAGCCTCTGGATTCATGGGTCGTTAGCTACCCAAGTCTTCAGATAACCAAGTCAACAGATTCACAAGTGATCAGATTCACAAGTGATCAGATTCACAAGTGATCAGATTGTAGTCCAGTCCATTGATGAGTGATCCATCGAACGGTGACGTGCGCATGCGAGGGTTCACGCAGCGCTCTTCGGTTTCAGCCGCCCTCCATTGGCTGGACCAGCAGTTGTTTGCGTTGGGGGAGGAATCGCTGCCGCTCGCTTCGTGCAGCGGTCGCGTGCTCGCGCGCGACTTGGTCAGCAGCTATGATCTGCCGCGTTTTCCCCGCGCGATGATGGACGGGATCGCGATTCAATCCCGAGAAACGCTCGGTGCAGACCCGCTGCATCGCATCCGTTTCGAAATGATCGCGGATTCGCTACCGGGGCGGGGCTGTTTGCTCCGCGTGCAAAAAGGCGAGGCGGTTCGAATCATGACAGGCGCGCCGATGCCCGAGGGTGCGGATGCGGTCATGCCTGTCGAGCGCGTTACGTTCGAATCGCATCTTGTCTGGGTGCAGGAGGAGATCTCAGCGGGAAAAAATGTGGCATTGCCGGGCGAGGATGTCGCGAAGGGCAGCGTTGTTTTGAATGCGGGACGCATGCTGCGACCGCAGGATCTCGGTCTTTTGTCGTCGCTGGGCAATGATTGTGTTCCGGTCTGTTCCCAACCTCGTGTGGCGATGGTGGTGACGGGCAATGAATTACTGCCGCCGGGCACGCCGCCTCGCGATTTTCAAGTTGCCGACGCCAACAGCCCGATGCTCCGCGCGTTGGTGAATCGTGATGGCGGGATCATCAGCGGTTGTCAGTTAATCGCCGATGATCCGCAACGCATTCATGAAGCGCTCCTGGCGGATGCGGACGTCGTGCTGGTGACAGGCGGATCGAGCGTCGGTCAGGAGGATTACGCTCCGGGTTTGCTCGCGCGCCATGGCGAGTTAGCCATTCATGGGATTGCCATGAGGCCGGGGGGGCCGACCGGGATGGGAACGTTGGAAGGCAGATTGGTTTTTCTTCTGCCGGGAAACCCGGTGTCGTGTTTGTGCGCGTACGATTTTTTCGCAGGCCGAGCGATAAGGTCGCTGGGAGGCCGGTCAAAGGCCTGGCCTTACTCCTCGGTTCGTTGTCGACTCGATCGCGAACTGGATTCGGCCGAGGGGCGGGTGGATTACGTTCGCGTGCGAATCGTGCCGGGCAACGCCGATGCAGCCGATCGCGAACCGCACGTGGAACCGCTGTTCGCGTCAGGAGGATCGATGGTGAGTTCCGCGACGCAGGCCGATGGATTTGTCGTCGTTCCGGCAGCGTCTCGCAGTTTAGCGGCGGGATCGCTGGTGGTGGTGCATCGCTACGATCATCCTTGGCAACAGGAAGGTACCGCATCGTTTCCGGTTGGCGAGGTTTCGGATCGCGATCGATGATGTCGAGCCGCGAGTTGCATCCTCAGCGAATTCGATAAGGTTTATCTACGAAAGAGAAGGAGTATCCCTTGCCCAAGTCGCGTTGCTATTCTCCGCCGTCGCTTTCAAATCGTCGGGACTTCCTGGGGGCCGTGTCGGGGGCGGGAGTCGTCGCGTTGAGCACATCGCCGCGCCGGTTGCTTTCCGAGGAGGCCGGGCGGGAGAAGATCGCTTTTTTCGTGGTCAGCGATACCCATTACCTGGCAAATCGCGAACAACCCGATCAGATGGATGCGGCATCGCTCGACATTTGCGGACGGTTGGTGGAAACGCTGAACAAGCTTCCCGGCACCGAGATTCCTGCTGAAGCGGGAGGTGGTCGTATCGAGATGCCGCGAGGCGTGATTCATGCGGGGGACTTGATCGACACGGGCGACAAGCAGGGCGGGGTGACCGGCGAGATGCAAAAGACGGAGTGGGCGGCTTTTGTTGCCGACTACGGTTTGACCGGAACGGATGGACGACTGCGGTGGCCGATTTACGAAGTGCATGGCAACCATGATTCGCCTCATGGACGTGGCATCGCAATCGAGAAGATTATCGAACGGAATCAAAAGCGACCGGACGTAACGCATCGATCGAGCAACGGACTGCATTACTCGTGGGACTGGGGCAACGTCCATTTTGTAAATTTAGGCTTGATCGTCGGCGGGGATCCGGCGATCAGCCGAAAGCGACGATACGCTGCTTTGGATAGCCTCGAGTTTCTGATTACGGATCTCCGTGAAAAGGTGGGCGACAGCGGCAAGCCGGTAATTGTGACGCACCATGTCGATATTGCCCGCTACACATCCGAATGTGACTTGCAGGTGCCTGCCGAGACCAAGGAATGGGACCCTTGCGACGTGCAGGCATTCCATCGCGCGCTGAAGGGATACAACGTGTTGGCAATTTTTTACGGTCATACGCATGCGAGAAACGTGTTCCGCTGGGACGGTCGTTCGGCGCAAGCGACATCGGGTGTGAGCGTATTCAACACCGATAATGCCAGCCACTTCGGCGGGGATGCTCAGGCGTTTTTCTACGTTGAAGTTGCTGACCGCAGTTTGACGGTTCGAGAGTATCAAACCAAAGACCGGTGGCACAGCGGATTTTTTACGCCGCAAGTCTGGCAAGCGTCGCTCATGAGGTAACGGCGAACTCGGGAGTAGGTTCATGATTGCTCGCGTCGCCCAGGTTCTCCGGGTGACGGTCGCGTTACTCGGCCTGAGTGTCGCACGATTCCGCAAACGGGTCAGCTGAAATCGCTGG
>JBJOLO010000325.1:0-2814 GCA_046045565.1 Planctomycetota bacterium
ACTTCACCTACATTGCTTTTGGGTGCCGTCTTAGCCTGCTGCTTGATACTTTGCGGTTGCAAAACTCTGACGCTTCCGGCCATCAATCCCAACGGTGGAACGATCTTCTCGGGCCAGACTACGACGCTCGTTTCGCCCCATGGAGCGAACAACGGATATCCGGCCCAAGGACCAGCGTATCAGACGCCACCGGAGCCAAAAAAATGCATGCATGGCGTTCCAATCGGTAGCGACGGCAAATCCGGCCATCAGTGCATGCTTTGCAAAGGTGGGCACACAACCGCCGATGCGGCGCGGGCTCGGTGCGGCGAATTGCTTTTAACTCCTACCAAACTTGTCGCTCCTGTCGGTGGCGAAGTCATCTTGCTGGCAGGTATTTGTGGCAAAGATGGATTGCTGGTCACGGGTGAACCGATCGAGTGGATGCTATCGCCCGAGAGTGTCGGACAGATCATTGACGTAGGTGACAACAATCAAAGCCATCGGCAGCATCTCTTTAAGAAACATCATAACGATGCCGATGTCGGGAAACTCGACGTCGATTTCGCCCGTGGAAGAACCAGTACCGAGCCTGGAAAAATCACCAGGGGAACGTCCAAGACTGACGACGATCTTCCGATCCGCAAGGGGCAGACTTGGCTGAGTTTGTCGAGTCCGAGCGAAGGTGTGTCGAAGGTTACGGTGATGGCCCCGAGCAGCGACGCTTGGGATAAACGCAGGCAGACTGCGACCATCTATTGGGTCGATGCGCGTTGGGAATTTCCGCAACCGCAGCAAGCTCAAAGCGGCCAGACAATTACGCTGGTAACGAAAGTCAACAAAGCCGATGGCATCGTACCGGCCGAAGGTTGGATCGTTCGATACCGATCGCTCAATCCCGAGGTTGCTCGATTTCTGCCTCAATATGGAGAGGTCTTCGAGAAGTACGTCGATCGCAATGGAAATGCCGTCGTTGAACTGGTCAATATGCTGCAACCGAACTCGATCTCTCGGCCCAATGCCGCGGCGCTGATCGAGGTGGAAGTCGTCCGTCCGGGACAACCCTCGGAGAATATGCCAGAGTTGCCGCTGGGCCGTGGCACCGTGCAGGTAACCTGGAGTTCGGCTGAAATTGATTTAAGGGTCACGGGGCCTGAGGTCGCCGTACCCGGACAACCGCTGGCATACGCTGCTACTCTACAGAACGATGGTTTTGCCCAAGCCGAGAATGTTGTCCTAACGGCAGCTGTTCCCAATGGAATGAACATTCAAAGTGTTACGCCACAGCCGACTCGCCGGACCGGAAACAGCATGTCTTGGGATGTCGGAGCCTTGGGGCCAAGACAGGCGCTCGATGTACAGTTGATCACCGAAGCGACCAGCGAAATGGATGCGAGGGTGGTTTTCGAAGCGACCGGCGCGCCTAGCATTCAGAAGACAGCGACGATTTCAACGCTGGTCCAAAAACCGCAAGTCACCTTGAGCATCAATCCCGATCCTACGACTACCCAAGTTGCCGTAGGGGATCTGGCTAACTTCAACATGAAGCTGACCAATACGGGGAATCAAACTGTAACTGACTTGGTCGTATTCCTAGAAGCAGGGCCGGGGCTGACCCATGCAAGGGATGGTGCCCGAGAAGTGTCTCGGCCCGTTGGCTATCTAGCTCCAGGGCAATCCGTTGATCTATCCGCTCAGTTTATTGCCGAGCGAGAAGGAGAGTTGACCGTCAAAGCGACGGCTCGAACGGCGAACCAAATCCTAACCGGTTCGGCCGCTACCGTCCGGGCCTTGCCAGGCCCCCAGCGAGTCCCCAAAGTCGAACTCGATATGAGAGCTAGCACAGGGGCCAATCCAATCGCGATCGGTACCGCAACTTCGGTGCAACTATATGTTCGTAATACTGGTCCAGTCGCGGTTCGGAATCTGATCGTAAGTATCAAGTACGACCCGGCACTTACCCCCACCGGGGCTTCTGCAGGGTTCGAACCGATCTACGCCAACCAACTCATTCGATGGCGGCTGCCCGAATTGCCGAGCGGCAGTACGACCGACTACCAAGTCAACTTTAGTGGCGGCCAAGTCTCAGCCGATGCCCAAGTGGTTGCAACCGTAGATTCCGAGGATCGGGCGGTTCGTGTCATGCGAAATGTTGGAATCCCGATCGTTCAAGCGGGAGTGCCATCGTTGGGCGTACCCGCGAATCCACCGTCGTCGAATCCACCAAGTGCTCCACCCAGCGTCCCGATGGCTCAGCCAGCTACCGATCTAGTCGTTTCGATCGAACCGGTCAACCGTGCCGCTCGGTTGAATGAACAATCCGACTACATTATCACCGTCAAAAACAACTCGCTGATCAATCAGCAACAAGTCGCATTGGCACTCCAAGTCCCTGAGGGATTGCAGGTCACCGATGTACGCGGTCCTGCCGATTCTAGCTATCAGTTCGATGAAGCCGGTCGGGTATTGACCATGGACCCAATTCAGACGTTGAGACCTCAGGATCAAGTCGCCTATCGTGTGGTGTTCCTCCACCGCTTGGTCGGCGAAGGCAAACTGACGGCGATGGTAAAATCTGGGAATGCTCCTAATCCGGTAAGTTCCGCATCGACGATCATCACACTTGGACCGTCGGATTAGACGGCAACTCTCTGCGCGTTGAAACTCTCAGCGCATCGAATCGTCACCTTTTCCGCTGATGTATGGACTTAGTTAGAAATCCGAGGTTTCAGATTCGCTGGAAAAGCATTCGATGCCTGGGATAGCCTCCGAGAGGATACGGGCAAGTTGTTGCATGGCGAAACGTTCGCTAGCAAAATGCCCCATGAGCAACAT
>JBJOLO010000354.1:0-6079 GCA_046045565.1 Planctomycetota bacterium
ATCACCTGTCCGGTTCGCATGCCTCCCCCGGCCACGATTGCGGCATTAGCTTGCGGCCAGTGGTCTCGACTGTTGTTCTGATTCAGCCGCGGGGTGCGTCCGAATTCGCCCCAAACGACAATCGACACATCTTTGTCCATGCCGCGCTCATGCAAATCGCTGAGCAGCGCCGAGAGGCCGGTGTCGAGCAGCGGGAAATCCCGTTTGGAATTCACAAAGTTCATGCCGTCGCCGCCGTGCCAGTCCCAGCGGATGAAGTTCATGGAAACGACCCGCGCGCCGGCCTCAACCAGGCGTCGGGCGATGCAAAAGTTCCGAACCATACGCGGAGCACCGTCACGCTCGAACGCCGGGTCATCGACCCCGTATTTTTCGAGCACCGCGGGATCTTCGAGGGAAAGGTCCAGCGCTTCGGCCAGTCGCGATGTCGTCAAAATTCCCATCGCCTGTTGTGAGAACTGATCGAGTCCGTCCATCAGGCCGGCGGAATCCGCTTCGCGACGGAATCGGTCGAGCGACGCTCGTAGGGTATCGCGATCTTGCAGTCGGTCGAGCGTGATTCCCTGCAGCACCATGTTGTCCGACTTACGCTGGTTAGCATTGCCGCCGACCAAGCGGAAGGGAGCGTGTCCCATGCCGAGAAAGCCACCGTCACCCGGTTCGCCCCAGGGACCGTGTCCCGTTTTGTACATCAGGCTCAGGTGTGCGGGGACCGACGGCGATAGCTGGCCTTTCGCCTTGCTTACCCACGCCCCGAGTGCCGGCCATCCGCCGGGCGGCGGCTGCTGCGCACGCTTGCGACCCGTCATGCACTGGTAGGCACTGTGGTCGCCATCGCTGTCGGCAATCGAGCGAATAATCGCGAAACGATCCGCCATCGTGGCCAGCTTGGGAAATAGCTCGCAAATCTCCATTCCCGGCACATTGGTTCGAATCGGGTTGTACTCACCCCGAATCTCGGCCGGTGCATCCGGTTTCAAATCCCACATGTCGATGTGAGGGGGGCCGCCCGGGAGAAAGACGTTGATGATCGCCTTGTGCGACCGCTGCCCGCGCTGCGCGTCGGCCCGCAGCAGTTGCGGCAAAGCCAAGCCTCCGCAAGCCATTCCGCCGATCGCCATGAAATCGCGGCGACCCATCCGGTCACAAAAACCACCCGATGTCCGGCTGCCCAAGATCGTCAACATAGAAGGGACTCCCTTTGCCTCTGTCATGGATTCGGCTGATCATCTCAGACTCAGCGCGAAAGTCAACCTTAATCTGAGGATGCATGGTGCCTGATCGGGCCTGGGAGCTGCCCGAGCCGATCGCCTGCACCTACAGGATCGGTCGGCTTTTCAGGGTGGCTTCCTGAAGCGAAGTCGGACGAACAGAACATGCCTCCTCATGAAAGACCCAGCGATCAGCGTGCGGGTTTTACTGCGAAGGCGACGACGCGTCCTTGTCCGGCTCGCTGCTTTTCGAACCGGCACCACTGTCCGGTGGATCGACGTTCGTTTCCGTTTCGGCAAACGGAATGCGGCTCAACGACGGCAGCACGCTTCGCTGCTGGATCGCGCGGGCCAAGTCCTGAACGAACGGGTCGTCGCCCTTCTGTTCAACGAGCGGGATCAGAATCTGAACGGCCTGTTCCCAGTTTTCCGCCTTCGCGAATCGATGTACGCGAATGATCTTGGCCCAGAACGAATCCGGTTCGGTCCGCATCAGGTTCGCAACCTTTTTGCCGACTTCGTCTTCCTCCCGTAATTCCTCGACAAGCCCGGTCCAGACTTTGACGCCGTCGTCGATGCCCAGTTTCTGCAGCGTCTCCAAAATGACCACGGCCGTCGAATAGGGCAGTCCCGGTTGTTTGGCGATCGGCTTCACCCATTCTTCAGCCTGTTTCGGATCGTTGTTGGTGAGCGCGATGCGGGCAAGATTCTCCCTCGCTTCGAAACTAAGCGGGTTCATCTCGACAGCGCGGGTGTACGCCGTGGTTGCGGCTTCCGTATTCGAATCGTTGAGCAAGACACGCCCTTCCAGCAAATACGCGAATTCCGTTTCCTGAATCAGCTTGCTTCGCTCGATCAGTTCCAGCGCTTCCGCGTTTCGTCCCGCTTCGATCAGCGATCGAGCGTACTGCACCAGGAATTCGTGAGGCCGAACCGGCAGATTCTTTGCGTCCGGGCGATACTCGAGTGATTTTTGGAAGGCGGTAACCGTGGCGTCGAGATTGCCAAGTTCATAATTCGCGAAGGCGATCCAGGCTTGGCCGCTGCCTTCCCAATCCGGAATCTGCGACAACCGTTTCGCATCATCCAATGCTTCCTGAACCTGTCCCAGTTGCATCCGACAAGCGACCTTGTCCTGCAGTGCTGTGCCAAAGTTCGGTTTGAGTTCCATGACGCGGGTCAGTAACTGCACCGCATAGGTCCATTGCAGCTTTTGCATCTGGGCTCGCGCAAGCGCGTACGTTTCCTCGGCGTCGGACGGTGGCACCATCGTGAATATTTCAATCGCTTCGTCGGCCATGCCGACGTCGACGAGGGCCCTGCCCTTGAGTGCGAGTGCGCCGGTATGTGTCGGTTTGTCCGCCAGAAAATGGTTGACCAACTTGAGGGCGCGTTCGAAATCTCCGTTCTCAAGACGATTGCGAACTTCCGCCAAAGGTCGCTCACTGTACCAATTCAGTCCCCACAAAATGGCGGCCGTGGCGACGACAATGGCGAGCAACTGCCAAACTCGGCGCATTCTCCATGAGGTCTGCACCTCGGTCGATTCGGAATCGTCTAACTCGGAGTCCCGCGGATCGGTGTCGCCGGCCTCTGTGTCGCCAGCCTCTGGGTCGCCAGCCTCAAGATGGCGTGCCGGATCCTTGTTGAAGTCGGGGCTTTCAGGGGGCATTAGAGCGTCTCCGAGTCGGCTTTCTGCAGGGCGTGGGATAGGTTGTCAGGCGATCTCGCAGACGGCCGCGTCTATCGCTGAGGTCCGATTCATTGTACTTGCGGAGTTCCGGTGTCCGAAGCGTGTTGGGCCAACGGTTGGCCTTGTGTCACCGTAATCCTTCGGTCGCCTGCTAACTCCCGGAATACTTCGACTTGGCCCGAGGGCCAATGTATTTCCAGTTCGTCCACGGTTTCGCTCTCGCCCAATCCCAAATGGATTGGCAGCGGTGCCTGCGAGCGGAGTGCATTCTGCGGGTAGCACTCTCGCACAATTTGCCGTCCGCCGACGCGAGCGATCACGCGCGCACCGATCGCAGAAGGATGGCCACGCGTCGCCTTCAAGTTGACCTCGAGATAATGTCCCGACGGCACTTGGTTCTCGTAAACAACAAGCGGCCCGCCACCGGACTGGCGGAGGATCAAGTCCAGTCGCCCGTCATGATTCACATCGGCGGCGATCGCTGAACGCGAGTCCCCGTCATTGTCAGCGCCGCTAACGTGACTCACGTCCAAAAAACCGCGTCCGCGAACATTCATGTACAGTCGATTCCGTTCAAAGCAGGAGAGGTTGTGCTCCTGAAATATCTTCCAGGGATTGCCCACCCAGAATTCATTGAGACGCGAGTCGACTTCGCCAGGTGTTTCAACGCTCGCACTCATATCGCAAGGCTGTGACACGACAGCCAACCACAAGCAGTTTCAGCCGTCGGGTTTGTTCCGGTCGCGGCTGATGTAGCCTGCGGTGGCGTAGATGTCGAGCCAGCCGTCGTTATCGAAATCGGCCAGGACGGGGCCCCAGGCCCAGCCGACGTCATGCACCTGCCACTGGCGACCGACCGCCTCGAATCGAAGACCGCCCACATTGCGATAAAACTCGCTGCCATCCACCAGACTGCGTATTCGCCGCATGACGTTGGGCGAATATGCGTCTTTCCGCATGTTGCCAATCACCCGACTGCCGGCCTTGGAGTACATTTCGGCGGCATACACATCGATGTTGCCGTCGTTATCAACATCGCCGGTCGCAGCACCCATTCCGCCGAAACTCAGAACGTTCGGATCGATGTCGCGTTGCTCGAAACCTTTGCCTTCTTCGTTGACATACAGGATGCCGTCGCCGAACTCATTGATCGTGTAAAGGTCAGGCCATCCGTCATTATTGAAGTCGCTCCAGACCGCCGTGAAGGTGCTGCGTCCGTTGCCATCCATTTGCAATTTGCCGGTCACATCTTCGAAACGCCACTGTCCGACGTTGCGCAACAGTTGGCAGGGCGGTGTTTGGGACGACGTATCCACCAACCATGATTTCGGCTTCGTTCCGATCCGCGCGATGAAAAGGTCCAGCTTCCCGTCGCGGTCGAAGTCCGCTGGAATAATTCCGGCGATGGACATCCCCATGAGCGGATGCGAGATGTTGGCCATCACTGCGAAGTTGCTGAGTCCGGTTACGTCGCGAAATCGCTTGCCGCCCGCATTCTGACGGATCACTCCGTCGGCACAAATCAGGTCGTCATAGCCGTCGCCGTCCAAGTCGACGAACGCCGCACAGGTGCTGGAGCGAGGCTGCGTGTCACGATTGAGTCGACCAAGCAGCGCGGTCGCGTCCACAAACGTGCCGCCGCCCGTGCCTTCGTAAAGTCGTTCCAGGTCGGGCCCGTCATCGGTAATCAGCAGGTCGATGTTGCCGTCGCGGTTGAAATCGGTGGCGTACATCCCGCCGGTGACGTTGTGCACCTCTTCCTTCTGATTCCAGTTGTCGTAAAGTCGTCGCGTTTCGATGCCGCTTTGCTGAGTTCGATCCGCAAACAGCGGATGATCCGATTGGGAACGCGTGACTTGCGTTACGCGGGCACCGAGCAGCCAATGGCCATCTTCCAGATTTTTTTGTGTCGGTTGCGAGGTGGTGAGCTCGATCGATAAACGCAGTTCCGCCGGTTCGTCGCCGTGACGTCCCCACACCCGCAGCACGCCGTGCACTTGCCACGGTCCCTCCTCCGACTCGCGGGGACCGATGTGCAAAACCCCGACTTGGGATCCCTCGATTTCGCTTATGAAGTCGGTTGTGTCGAGCAGCCAGCGAATGAATTGATCGCGATCGACAGCCTGCAGTTCGCCTGCCGGCGTTTGTTTATCCGCGACCAGTTTGCCCTGTCGATATTGAAGTGGCTCGCCCCCCTGGAGCACTTCGCCCGTGAAATCGGTCGCGAAAAGTTCCGACAACCCCGCTGCGTCATGATCCTTGAGCCATTTTCCAATCGACTTGAAGCCGTATTTGTTCAGCAGATTCGCATGGTGTTCGCGATCCCAGATGCGGGCGGTATCCTCCTCGGGCAGCGACAGGTCTTCCTCCGCCTCCGCGGATGCGGCGGGGGAGCTCGATGCGGGCGACGCTTGACCGCCATTCGCGGACGTCGTGACGACGTTCTGCGTCGAACTTCCCTCGCTGCCGGTTTGCGTCGCCCTGGTAGGGGAAAGGTCATCGGGGCGGCAACCGCTTCCGGCGAAGACCAGCAAACAAACCGCGATGGCAGTGCGATTTCCGTCGCGTTCGAACCAAGCTCGTAACAAGGTCGTGCCCTCGGAGCGATAGGTTTTACTTGGGGGGTGCGGGCGAATCCCGGGTTCTTCGTTCGGAACTAGATAAGATGCCCGAACCCGACTCACTAAAGCAGCGTACGACGGTGCGGACAAGTATTGATTCTCCGCTTCGAACGTCCGAACTGTCAAGCGACAAGGCGTTATTGGTGATAAACGATGCCTCCCAATCGCTCGTCGCGCTAGACCACATCCTGTCTCACGGTTATGCTAGAAACGCAGGTCACGCATTCGCGGTTCACTCCCCGCTGTGAGAATTCCGAGTCTGCCCAGTGAATAGACCGAAACCCGTCCCCAAATCCGAAGCCCGGCCTGAAGCGAAGCCCCAAGCCAAGCTCGAAGCCAAGCCCGAAGCCAAGCCCGGTCCTGGCAGCAAGGCAGGTCCCGGCAGCAAGACCGGCACAGCTCCTCATTCCGGCACAGGCCCCAACTCCGGGGGCACTCGCAAATCAAAGTCACCCCCGGCACGCCTTTCCAGTCGCTGGCTGCAAATCGGATTGATTCTGCTCGCAGGCGGGCTCGTCACTGCTGCGTGGATCTACTATGAGGAAGCCGATCTT
>JBJOLO010000446.1:0-5804 GCA_046045565.1 Planctomycetota bacterium
TTATTCCAGCCGACCTGCATCGGATAAATGATCGGATACACGTCGCGAACATTGATCTCTTCGGCAGGTACAGATCGAAAACGCTTTTTATGCAGCACCGACGCGAGCGGATTCTCGAGGGGCGTTTTGTCGAACGTCATGCCTGCGTACTGGTTGAGTGCCGGTTTGGGATCGAACGTCTCGACGTGGCTATATCCACCGGAGAGGAAAATCCAGATCACCGACTTGGTTCGCGGCTTGTAGTCGAGTTCAAACGGTGCGTCCTGCGGATCGGCTTTCGATTCGTTGGCGCGTACGATGCCGTCGTCGGCGAGCATGGCTCCGAGTGCCATGCCGGTGAATCCCATGCCGAGATCGGCAAGGAAGGTTCGGCGCGGCAAAAGCGACGACGGTGTTCGGTCGGTTGAGCAACCGCAATTTGATTTCATCGTTTATCGTCCTCAGTCCTTGCCGCTGCGTTGACCTGACCGAATATCGATTGCGTTGCGGTCGATCACCGGACGGTGACAAAGTCATTGTGATTCAATAGCGTTCGCACCAAGCTCTCGCGAGATCGTGCAGCGGGATTCGATTCTTTCTGTTCGGTGAGCAGTTGCCGCTGGCGCGCGAGAAACCCTATGCAGCTATTCGTTTCTCTGGGGTCCGGTTCGCGTCCCAGGATGGTTTCGAACGAAGATCGCACAAATGCTACATCGACCTCGGTGCCTGGCGCACTGGTAGCCGAAGCACTGGCACCGCCTGAGCCGTTGGCTTCCTGAAGAATGGTGTTCGCCAGCGATTCGCAGACTTGATGAACCAGATCACTGTTGGTCAGTGCCAGTGCCTGTTGCGGGATGATGCTTTTCGTTCTTCGGTAGCATTCCGCCGCTTCGGGTGCGTCGAACAGTGCGCTGAACTGGCTCTTGCCATCGAGTTCGGGGTGGCAACTGTAGTACATGCTGCGTCGACGCGTGGTGAGTGCTTCGCTGTTTTCCAATTCCTGACCGCCGATCGTGAGGTCGATTCTGCCGCCGAGCCAGAGCAGGCTGTCGCGAACGACCTCGGATTCCATGCGGCCAACATTCATCCGCCACAGGTAACGGTTTTCCGGGTCAATCGCGGCAGACGGATTGGTCGTCTTGTCGAGGAGTGAGGCCGAAGATGCTTGGCGATAGGTGTTGCTGGTGACGATCAGTCGGTGCAGGTGTTTCATGCTCCAACCGGATTCCATCAGTTCGACGGAGAGCCAGTCGAGCAATTCCGGATTGGATGGCGGAGTGCCATTGCGGCCGAAGTCAAAGACGGAGGCAACCAGCGGTGCGTGGAAATGTCGCGTCCAGATGTGATTGATGGCGACGCGGGCAGTGAGCGGGTTATCGCGGTTCGCGATCCACTCGGCGAGGGCACGGCGGCGTCCGGTACTGGTGTTGGGATAGGTTGGGCCGAGGGGCGAGTAGGTTGGTTTTGCGTCGGCAGCGATGGGAGCGTTTGCCTTATCGAGAGCTGCTCGTGCGTCGGCCAATTGCTTGCCTGCCGCTTCGATTTCCTTGGCTCGATTTGCATCGCTGGCCGGTTTGGCCTCGGCAGCCGCGATCGCGACTTCCTTGAGCAGCACATCGGCCTGAGCGGCTTTGATGGAGGCCTCGCGATCGAGTCGAGCAGCTTCCGCAACCAGCGGTGCGGGATCAACGCCCGGCGTGATACCGTGAACGGCGGACTCCGCTGCGTACCGCGCCGAGTAACTCGCCAGTTTCGCCTCGGCGGCGGCCACTTTCGCTTGCAACGACTGCGGCTTTTTTTCCGCCGCTTCCAATGCGCTCTTTGCTCCGCGCAATTGTCCGACCCGTTCCTGAAGTTTAGGGTTTCCGCCCGTGATCGAAACGGTGGAGGTTGCGGGTGGTTCGCAGAACTGCGACACAACCCAGCCATCGATGCCGGCGGCATCGCGGCCATCCGCATACGTTGGAGGCTCAAAATCAAACGTCGCCCATTTCATTCGCTCCGGTGCCGTGCCTTCCGTGTTGGCTGCGACGGCGGGTGCGAGGATCTGCACATCATCGAGCAGCACGAGACTGCCCTTTCTCGCGTCGAACGAAATTGCTTTGGTCGGATCGCCAACCGGATTCCATCCATTGAGTGCAACCGGGGCGTTTTCAACGAGTACACGGTTGTCCGATCCGGCGCGGATGGTGACGAGCGATTTGTCTTCTTTCGGATGCAGGACAATAGTCACTGCGAACCGGTTTTGTCCGGAAGCAAAGTCATATCGCCCGATTTCAAATTCGGTGAACGACCCCGGTTGATACGAGACGATCCTTCCGTTTTCGAACGCGAGATATCCCGCAGTCAGTCCTTTGACCACATCTTTCGCGAACTGAAAGTTGAAGTGAGCGTCGCGAAGGATCTGTAACTGGAAGGCGAAGGTAGTTCCTTCCTCGAGCGACTTCAATTGCGTCACGCCATTTTGCAGGATGCGGCGACCGTTGGTTGCATCGAACAGCAGCGATTGCTTGCCCGAGACAGCGGTGGACTGTCCGGACTGTTCCAGCGCGACGCGTTCCGCCTGCAAAGCTGCTTCCGCCTTGCCCACGTTTTCGCGAAGCGAAGCCAGCATCGTTTCGGCAGCAGGCGTTGCGGCGTCGCGCTCGGCAATGGCTGCTGTGATCGCGGCTTGAAAGTCTTTGAGTACCGTCTCGTGGATTCGTGCATGGAGCGAAGGATGCCATTCCTGCGGCGGCAGGTTGATCGTCGCGATGGCGGCTTTGTCTCCTCCCAGAAACGTCGGCAGTCCGGCGGGAATCGATCCGCGTTCGCTAAGCCGGTTGCGCTCGTCACCCATGGTGTAAAACCAAGTCGGCGCCTGAGGGGTCTTGTCGTAGATGCGCACCGAGCCGACTCGAACGATCTTGCGCAGCGTGGAGTACGAGTACTCTTGGAACGGGCCGGGATCAGCCTCGCCGGGCCAGCGGTCCTGTCGAATGCCGATCGGTTCAAAGAACGCGCGGAATCGAAAGTAGTCGTTTTGCGTGATCGGATCGTATTTGTGATCGTGGCAGTGGGCACAATTAAACGTGAGCCCCAAAAACGCTTTACCGGTGTGCTCGACGTTGCTCCGCATCCAGTCGTTTGGATTGAGCGCGTACCAGTTGCGAACGAGGTAACCGGTGGCGACTTCGGTGGCCGGGTCTCCGGGCGCGATTTCGTCGCCCGCGAGCATCGCCTTGACCATCCAGTCGTAGCCGCGATCTTCGTTCAACGAGTGAACGATCCAGTCCCTCCAGCGCCAGATTTGCGGCGCGCTGTTCCACACGTCAGGAACCATACGCCGTCCATACCAGTCGCTATAGCGCCAAACGTCCATCCAGTGCCGAGCCCAGCGTTCGCCATATCGGGCTGATTCCAGCAACCGTGTTACGACGCGTTCATACGCATCCGGTTCGCTGTCGGCAAGAAATTCTTGCAACTGCTCACGGGTCGGCGGCAAGCCGATGAGATCGAGATAAACGCGTCGCAGTTGGATTGCTTTGGAAGCGGGCGGTTGGGAAGTGAGCCCGATCTCCGCGTGTTTTTTCGCGACCAGGAGATCGATCGGATTCAGCGCGGCTGGCCGTTCGATTCCCGACTGCGCGATGGGAGTGCCTTGCGATGGGGTGACGGCGGGAGTGATGTCGAGTGGCACGCGGACAGGCCGTTGAAAGGCCCAGTGTGCTCGCGGATCGGCCGGCGGCGGCTCGTTTTCGGGGTATTTTGCCCCCTGTGAAATCCAGGCCTTGAGTATCGCGATTTCATCTGCCGTAAGGGGAGTGCCCTCCCCTTTTGGCGGCATCTTGATCGCTTCGTCCGTCGCTTCAATGCGAGCCGTGATCGCGCTTTTCGCGGCGTCGCCGGGGACGACTACCGGGCCGCCGTCGGCACCTTTGAAGATGAAGGAGCCCGCGTCGAGTCGCAGACCCGATTCCTGTTTTAATGCTCCATGACAAGCCGCACACCGCTTCTCAAAAATCGGCTTCACTTGCCTCAGATAATCCACCGAACTGTCTGCAGCGAATCCGGACGCGGCAGGAACAGAAAAGCACAGCGAGATCAGGCCAGCCAGGATCGTGCTGTTCAAGTTCGTAAACGCCGGGGGCGTCAGGCCTGCGATTCGAGAATTCGTTCGCATCATTTGTCGCGGCGTATTGGATTGTGGGCGGGTTGGACGAGCGGTCATCAGCAAGGTCCCAAGCAGGCGGGCTTGACGATGTTTTCCATGATAATGCCCGCGGGCGTGTGCTTACAACCCAAAACGATTGATCGTCAGTAAATCCAGAGGTTCCCCGCTCCAAGCGCTGCGAGTCTTCCTCGAACGATGCCTGGACGATTCGGATCGCATGGCTGGCCTGGGATGCCATGCGCTGAAGCTCGACATAGGCAAATCCAGTCCGGTATGATACGAGGCGTCCGGCGAGATGTCATGCATGCGTCGATGAGGATGGGGTCTTCTGGCCGCGACGTGGATCGTTCGATGGCGTACCTGCGTGCGCGAAGAGTGATGGCTGGATGTTGCGAATACTCGGCAATCCGAAAACACTTTGTCACGGCGTAACGCGTCGTGATCTGTTGCACATTGGAGGTTTAGGAGCCTTCGGGGTTGCGCTCCATGACTGGCTGCGGCTTTCGACGTTCAATGAAGCGAAGGCGGCAAGTGATCCGCGAACGCCGGGCAAGTTCGGTCAGGCGAAGTCGTGCATTCTGATTTACAAATATGGTTCGCCGCCGCAGCACGAGACGTTCGATCCGAAGCCGAACGCGCCTGCGGAAATCCAAGGGGAGATGAAGGCGATTGCGACTGCGGTGCCGGGGATTCACTGCGGTGACCACCTGCCGAAGATCGCTCGTATCATGGATCGGTTGACGGTGGTCCGTTCGCTGACTCATCCCTATCCGCTTCACGGGACGGTGTATGCAACGACAGGCATTCCCGATGTGGATACGAAAATCGAGGCGCAGCCACGGCACAAGCGGCAATGGCCGTTTATCGGATCGATCGTGGATTATCTCGAGGATCGTCGCACGGGCGGACGTGTGCCCGCGATGCCTCGCAACATCGCCCTGCCGTTTGTGATGGGATCGAAGAATGAATACCCGCCGCTAGCCGGTCCGTATGGCGCGATGCTCGGCATGCGTTACGATCCGGTCTACACCGACTTCACGGTTGAGGGCACGACACTGGCGCCCGAGATCAACGCCGGCAAGGCATTTAAGGATCCGCTCCTGGGGATCCGTCCAACCGATCGCCTGCAGCTTGCCGGCGGACGGGTACCGGATGCTGAGGAGATCGACCGATTTGATACGCGGCGATTGTTGCTCGATCAGTTCAACGCCTCACGGAATATGCTCGAGCATTACGAGCGCATCGGTGCCTATGATGCGCAGCGACAGATGGCTCACACCCTGCTCACGTCCGGCAAGATGCACGCAGCTCTCGATTACACGCGCGAGCCGCAGTCGGTTCGCGAGCAGTACGGCATGACGCTGTTCGGTCAGTCGTGCCTCGCCGCGCGACGGTTGGTGGAGGCAGGCGCGAAGTTCGTCACGGTGATTTGGGATGCGTATGGCCTAAATAACGGATCGTGGGACACGCATCACAATCATTACGGTCGATTAAAAGAGTTCCTGCTGCCCGTCTTCGACCACACGTTCAGCGCGCTGATTCTCGACCTGGAGCAGCGCGGGATGCTCGATGAAACGCTTGTGCTGGTGATCAGCGAGCACGGCCGGACTCCGCAAATCGATTCGAAGCCTCGAGGGGCGGCCCGTCATCATTGGTCGCGAGCTTACTCGCA
>JBJOLO010000463.1:0-3445 GCA_046045565.1 Planctomycetota bacterium
TCCACAACTGGCCGCTGATCAAACTCCCGCTCACTGGCGGTGCATCGCGCCAGTCATGTCGGTGGAACTACGGGTGTCCAAGCCCGATCCCAACTCGGCAATCGTTCCGGGCATGCGACTCGTGCCGCAGTACGACTAAAGTCTCGCCGCGTGACCGGTGTGGACGGCGATCCAATTCGGCACATCACAGATCGCAAACGCACGTCGCCCCCGCCATTCGTTCACAACCTGGGCTGCGAATCGCCAACTCTTTCGTCACCCGTCTCGTTCCTTCCTAAGCATGGCAACCGTTTTCAAGCACGAGTGACGCCTCCGCCGACTCGGCACGCCACTTGCATTCCTAATACCTGGAAGATGCTTGCGTCGCGACTGCAAGCAGTTGCATAGGGTGTACAGACGCTGTGGTTTAATCCTGTGATTCATGAGGTGACGCCATGAAACTCTTCCTTGCTATACCGTTGTGGATCGCGATTGCATCGATCGTTGCAGTTCCGCTCAGTCACGCGCAACCACCGGCCGCAGTGCCACCGCCACCGGAAAAAGAAACCAATCATCCGCAGGTCATCGAAGTGAACGGCAACGGAAATGCCAAAGAGGCCGCGAAACTATGGGAGATTTGGCTCAATCCAGAAGAATACGAAGGACGTATTATTCGTCTTCGAGGATTCATCTACGAACCGGAGAACTTCGAATACTTTCCCGATCAGAACGGATACCTGTTCACTTTGGAGCCGTTGATCTACGGCCGGAATAACAGCAAGCATGCGCACGTCGGGTACTCAACCTTCTTGAGCCATGAGAAACTGAATTTCTTTTGCACGACTGCCGACGGCCAACGGATTCGACGCCTGTTTAAAAACCATTCGGGCGAACACGCCATTGCTGCCGACGTCGAATTAGAAGTTCGCAAGACCAATGGCATCTACTTTGGCATGGTTACATCATTCAAATTGGCCAAACTTCCAGAGTCGAAGACCGAAGTGCTGCCGTGAGCGAAGTCTTCAGCTTGGCTCTGAATTCGGGGCATTTTTCCGTGCCCCTGCTTCCATGCCCCGACTGCGATGAACGGTCGGATTGCCGCTTAGAGGATCGCGTCAATGACTCGGCCCTTGCTCAGGGCGACAGGCCGGCCTTCCAAATCAGGGACCATGGTCTCGGGTTCGATACCCAGGCAATGGAGCACGGTAGCGATCAGGTCCCGAGGCTCAACGGCCCCGTCAACGGGCTCCTCCGCATGCTTATCGGAACTGCCGTAAACGACGCCGCCCCGAATGCCGCCTCCGGCGAGTGCCAGTGAAAAGACGCGTCCCCAATGGTCTCGTCCGGCGTTCCCGTTAAAGCGCGGCGTACGGCCAAACTCACCAAACCAGACCACGAGTGTTTCGTCGAGCAAGCCGCGCTGTGAGAGATCCTCCAGCAACGCAGAGAAACACTGGTCCATGATCGGCATGAGCAGTTTTTTCAGCGACTCGTTGTGCTGCGCGTGCGTGTCCCATCCACCTTGATTGGGCTGATCCTTGATCCGCGTCCAGTTGACTTGCACCAACGACACGCCGGACTCGACCAAGCGACGAGCCAACAAGACGCTTTGAGCAAACCGGCTGCGTCCATATCGATCCCGCATCTGATCTGACTCGGCGGATAAATTGAACGCATCGCGTGAACTCGACGATGACAGCAAATCGAATGCGACTCGCGATTCGGTCTGCAACCGTTCAACAGCCCGTGATTGCTCTAACGTTCGCCAACCTGCATTCAACTGCGAAAGCAGCGAGCGTCGATCGTCGAAACGTAGACCCACGACATCCTGAGGCAGTCGCATACCCGGCACAGAAAACTCTGCCGACGACGGATCGCAGTGCACGAGCCACGGATGAAAACGCGGGCCGAGAATGCCTGCGTCCTGCCCCGGCCAAGGAAAGTTGCCGTCGTTCCAAATGTGCTCAGGAATCGTAATCGCCGCGGGGAACTCACCCGGCCGAGACTTCACCGCCCGCACAAGCGAACCCAACGTCGGAGCCAGGTTCGGCGCCTTCGGAGTCGCACTTTCCTGGTTCAGCGGTTGGTGCGGCACACCGGTGAGCATCTGATAGCCGCTCGACGAGTGCGCGTTGTCGTTGGTGACAACCGCTCGCAGGACCGCGAGTCGATCGGTCCACGCGGCAGTACGAGGCATGAGTTCGCCGACCCGCAACCCGGGCGTCTTGGATTCAATCGTGCCGAATTCGCCACGAATCTCCGCAGGAGCTTGCGGTTTCGGATCCCAGGTTTCATGCTGCGGCGGCCCACCCACCAAACCGAATACGATTACCGATTTCGCTCGACCAAATGCACCCCGATTCACTCGCGGCGCGGAATCAGCCAACGCTTGGCGATGCGCCTGGAGCGCCCCCAAATGCAGCCCGCCCAGTCCAATGCCACCCACGCGCAGCCACTCACGACGCGAAATGCCATCGCAAAGTCGCATTCCTCGGTCAAAGATTCGCAGCATCGATGAACTCCGTCGGGCGTGAACCTCGCCGAGTCAAACCATGGTCCATGTTCGCTCGGGAATCGATACGTTTCGGTATGACAAGTGTAACCCATGCTTCTGCCTCGAGCGATATCGATGCCCCGGGCAATTACATACCGCCGGCCCCGCTTCCACTGAACGAATTGCTATCGGCAAATCACGTTTCGGGAGTTTCCACCTTGGGATTGGCGACCGGCAGGAAGACTCGTCGCAGTAGAAAAGTAATGAACAGCGGCAAGGCCCCCGACGCGATGACAGCGGGCAAAAAGCCATCCGTGTTATAAAATGCCGCGCCGCACACGGAGTAGCTCAGTGCTAAGAGTCCGTTGCAGATCCAAAGTGAGGTGAGAAACCGTCGCCAGGAAATCGTGTTGGTTGTGCCGAGCACAAGCACGCATGCCTCGGCGAGGATCGGTAACGCGCGTGTCATTGCCAGTGTCGCGATCCCATACCGCTCTACCACCTGTCGCAATCGAACCAAGTCCGACTCGTCGCTGAATCGACGCAGCACCGGCTCGCCCCAAACTCTACCCAAGCCGAACCCGATCATGCCGCCAATGCTCAACCCTACCGTCGACAAGACCGTGGAAAGAGCGACGCCCAAGATTCCGCCCCCATACGTAATCACCGCACTCGATGGAACCGGCAACAGGATGTCGGCTGCCAAAAGCCCCACAATCCAGAGGCATAATGCCGTTCGCGAACCGGGATTCTGCAAGCTCCTCAGCAAACTCGCTTCAAATCCCTCGCCAAGGATCAGGAAAGGGATCGTGGGAATAAGCAGGAACACGAGCAGCAACGCTGCGGCTCGCATGGCCGACTTCATGATTGCCTCTTCCAGGGACCACACCACGATGATGCACGGCGTCGGGTTTGCGAATGGCGTTGGACAAGTCCCGAACTGCCGAGGAGATTCCGGCTTAGCGGGATGGC
>JBJOLO010000616.1:0-5644 GCA_046045565.1 Planctomycetota bacterium
CTCCGACGCGGTGTCGACATCGTGATTGCTACTCCGGGCCGACTCGTCGATTTGATGCAGCAGGGCCATGTGAATCTCAGTCGTGTCGAAATCGTCGTGCTGGACGAGGCCGATCGGATGCTCGACATGGGCTTTCTGCCCGATCTGAAGCGCGTGATCGCTCAATTGCCGACGCAGCGGCAGACATTGCTTTTCTCGGCTACCATGCCTCCGGCTGTGGCGCAACTCGCCAACAACCTGCTAACGCGACCGGCCCGCGTGAACGTCACACCTGCCAACGCAGCACCGCTGCGGATCGACGAGGTCGTGCACATGCTGGCGAAAACGCAGAAAGTAAGCACCTTGCGGCGGTTGCTGGAAGCGGAAGCGGTGAAGCGAGCGATCGTGTTCACGCGCACCAAGCATGGAGCGAATCGACTCGTGAAAGACTTGACCCGTGCCGGCTTCCGCGCTGAAGCCATCCACGGCAACAAGAGCCAGGCGGCTCGCCAACGTGCCTTGGCCGCCTTCAAGTCCGCCAAGCCCCCGGTGCTCGTCGCCACCGACGTTGCAGCCCGCGGCATCGATGTCGACCGCATTACGCATGTCATTAATTTTGATCTGCCGGTGGAAGTCGAAACCTACACACATCGGATCGGCCGCACCGGTCGTGCCGGCGAAGCAGGCATCGCGATCAGCTTCTGCACGCCGGAAGAACATTCGCAATTGCGAATCATTCAACGGACGCTGAAGCGGCAACTGCGCGTGATTCGCGAAGAGGCCCCTGCCGCCTCGGAGGCCGATCAAGCAGACTCCACCAGCGACTCGCATGGCGATCGTGCGTATGCCGGTTCTGCCGGGAACGGCCGACCGCACGGAAAGCGACCGCGAACCGCCGGCACGCACCCTGCCTCGCCTGCGTCCGCGGCCTCCGGTCATAACGCATCAGCGCGACCGGCTCGCCGTCCATTCGCATCGCGAGGCCGGCACGAAAAACGCAACGCCCACGAGGCGAATCGCGGATTCGAACGGCGTTTCCAAAGGAAGCCATCCAGCACGTAGTGGGTGAGTTGGGGAACGGCTAGGAGCGGCACCAGCCAGACCTGCGCGTTCCCCCAGGGCCAAGCGGCGCCAAAAAGCCAAAGCCGCTCGTGCCATACTCCGCGATGCCAGAAGAACTCTTCTAGATACGCCAGGACCCAAAGGGTCGCGAGGTACTTGCTCCAACTCGCGATCCTGGCCCCCGGTTGCAGTGCCGGTGGGGGCTCTGTTCGATCGTCCGCCTCCCGCGAAAAACGCGTACGATCCTGGTACCAGTGGACCAGCACGATGTACGGTATTCCGTGGATGAACACATTCGTCACGGTGAACGCGTAATCGGAATTCAAGGCGACAATGCCGACGTACCAGCATAGCGCCGTCGTGGCGACGACGAGATCTTTGCCGGGACTCCAGCGACGGGAACGCATGCCGCGATACAGACTCCGGGCAAAATAGCCGGCGAGAATGCACCAGTACAGCGGCTCCGTCCAGGATGCCCAGCGAGACGATTCCACGGCAAAGTCAAACTCGCGGAACCACCAGAACGCGCGAGGCAGATGGCCGTGCCACCACAGCAGGGGCCACAGAGTTGCCGCGTAGATAGCCGCCGCATCCAACCACTTGCCATCCTGCTCCCCGGCTCGAGCTCGATAAAGAGCCACCCAGCCGTACTGCTGACGCACAAAATGAAATACGGCGAGGTACGCTAACAGTCGCCAGAAAAGCGATTCGCTTTCGGAGTAGATTGCCACACCGAGCAGCCAACCGAGGACGGGTGTCAACAGATAGAGCCACGGTCTGCGACGCAATTCCTCCGGCACGAAATAGACGCGAAACGCGGTCGCGTAGACGTGCGCGACATCGACCAACAGCACGGCGGTGATCCAGGTCCAATCAGGCGTTTCCTCTTCCAGCAGTCCGCTTGCGTAACCGATGCCAAGCAGAAGCAGGGAGATTGCCGCACTGCCCCCGAACGACAGAAGGTCGATGGCGGGGGAGAATAGCCACGGCGAGGAATCCGCGGCACGCGGCATGGCTTGCTCGTCGGCATGCGTTGTGGTGACGCTCATCCGACTGTCCGCATTTGCTGATGCAGGTCCGAAGCTGCACGCAGTCCTTGATCGAACGCTTCTTCAAACAGCGCTAAGCCACTCAAGTCGCTGTGCGCGAAGTACACGCCCTGGTAGGGCTGGCTGCATTCACGACGAGCAGCACCGCTGATGAATGCGGGAACGGGACGCACCATGGCGTGTCCCCAATGCATCAAGTCGAGTCGCTGCACCAAGGGCCGCAGATCGGGATGTGCCTGCTCAAGATCTTGCAACACCAATTCGGCGCCCTCAGCCCAACTGAGCCCTTCGAGCCACGTGCGAGCCTCGACGGGCTCCTGCTCGCAGAGCGGCCGATAATAGGTCCAGACCGTCGGGCCGTGGTCGCGTCCCGATTGATGCGTGGCAACCACATATCCCAGACCGGGGCTGTCGTAAAGCACATTATCCCACGCAGCGGGAAATCCGGACTCGCGAGGCCTCGCGGTAAGCTGCAGGTTGGCGACGAGCCACGGTGCGTAGCTGAACGTACCGATCCACGCTTCGCGATCGCGGGCGTAACCTTGCACGACATATTTCGCCACAAACTGCGGCGCAGCAAATACAACGTGCTTCGCCCGCCAACCACACAAACGCTCACGGTCCTGATCCCAGGCCAGCACTTGGAGATCTTCGTCGGGAACCATCCGCGGTACGATGCGACACACCGCCATGCCTGTGTGCAGTCGGTCGTCGAGTTTTTTTGCAAGGTGATTTGTCAGTCGTGCGTTTCCTTCCGGCCAAGTCAGCAGCGGCTGAGGCGCGTCCCCTGCCGAATTCACGCGAGAAGCAAAATAGAATAGTCCCGCCCACGCACTGGTCTGATCCACTCGCGTGCCGTAGTCGTCACGGCAAGCGTAATCCACTTCCCAGCGGACAACCGATCCGCGGAACCGCTGCTCATCCAGCCATTGCTGCATGGTGATCGTGTCAAGCCTTAAGACCTCCGGTGCATCAGAGCTCATACGAGCAGGAATGGCGAAAGCCCGACGGCCCTGGTCATCCCTCCAGGCAACCCAGCGCTCGATCTCCTGTCGAAATCGCAACCATTCGGCCTGATCCTCAGGCGTGATCGAACCGGGCAACAGATCCTCATGCCAGGCCCCGTTGAAAAAAAGTCGCTCCTGCGGATCGCGGCAGAGGTGTTCCTCGACGTACATGGGAGCGCCGCCCGCATCATACCCCGACACCACGCCCATTTCCTCGAGCAGTTCTACCAGCGACCGATTCTCACCCATGGGAGCGGGCAGGTAATGCGCTCCCCACGGGTGCGGTGAACTCGGCGCCGCTCCGCCTCGCGACGTGCCGCCCGGATGATCTTCGAGTTCGAGAACTACAAGATCCTCGATGCCCCGTCGCCGTAGCTCCCAACTGCATGCCAATCCGGCGACCCCCGCACCGACAATGACCACGTCCGCCGATTTCCAATCTGCGACTTGCAGGTCGGCATCCAAGTTCTGCCGTAAGCGATGTCCGCGCTGTCGCGACCCGCCGACGATCTCACCTTGAGGCGGCACGCGGCCGTTCGATCGCCCGCACCCGGCGACCATCAGTGCTGAACTGCCCAACATGGTGCGAAGCAATCGCCGTCGCGTCCAACCGCCGCTCATCACGCTCACCTCGACCTGTGCTCACCTCGACCTGTGCTCAAGCTTCTACCTGACGCGAGCCCATTCTTCTTCGTAGTAGCGAACCAAAATCTGGTTGTTCCAGCGATTGATTTCGACTTCCCGCGCGCCGATATCGGCGGGCAAATCGAATAAGTCATGCAGCGCCGCATCATTGAGAAAACGAAGCTGTCCCCGAACTCGCTCCGGAATGGCAAGCGTCGTCGCGTCGGGTGCTCCGCTGCGGGAGGCGAGCACATAACCCCATTCGCCGAATGAAGGAACACTCGCATGGTACGGCCTGGCGTGCAGGCCGACCGACTCCACGGTTCGAAGTATGCACCAGAACGATTTCGGTGCGGTGAGCGGCGACGTGCACTGGATCGCGATCACGGCATCCGGAGCAAGTCGCTGCAGCAGTCGTCGATAGAATATCGTGGAGTACAATTTGCCAATCGCAAAGGTGCTGGGGTCCGGAAAATCGATGATCACCACATCAAATGGTTCGACCTCGGTATCGAGCCACATCAGGGCATCTTCGTGCACGACCTGCAATCGCGGATCGGAATAAGACTGCTGATTCAAAGTGCGAAGTGGCGAGAAACTCGTGCCGAGATCGGTCATTGCGGGATCGATATCGACGAGCGTAACGTGCTGCACATCGTCGTAGCGAAAAATCTCCCGCAGCGCCAGGCCGTCGCCGCCTCCCAGCACCAGCACGCGCTGCCGACGAGACGCACTGACCATCGCCGGATGCACCAGCGCCTCGTGATAGCGGTATTCGTCGGACGAGTGAAATTGCAGATTGCCGTTGAGAAACAAATGAAAACTATCCACTCCCTGTGTGACCACAATCCGTTGGTAGGGCGTCGCACGAGCGAACACAACGGGATGACTGAATTGGTGCTCCTCCGCCCAATTCGTAAATGCGTCGGCTTTGATGATCCCTACGACCAGGATGCCGATCACCAGCATCGCGCGGCCTTGCAAGCCTCCAACTCGATTCGGCAGTAACGACCGCATCACCACGGTGCCCCACAATCCAACCAGCGCGTTGATCAGCCCGATCACCAGCGACGTGCGGACCAGTCCCAACTGAGGAACCATGTAGAGTGGAAAAAGCAGCGATGCGGCGAGCGCTCCGAGGTAATCAAATGCCAACACCCGCGAGACGAGATCCTTGAAGTCGACATGCTCTTTTAAGATCCGCATCAGCAATGGCAGCTCTAATCCCACTAACGTGCCAATCGCAATCACGAAGGCGAACAACGGAAAATGAAACGAGCGGACGTAGCCAAACGCGAGAAACAGGACGGGGGTCGACCATCCGCCGATGAGCGCGACAGCCAACTCCACTTCGATAAACACTCTCGCCAATTGCCGCGTGGCGAATCCCGAGAGCCACGCGCCGATCCCCAGGGCGAAGAGATACAGACCGATCACCAGTGAAAACTGCGTGACCGAATCGCCCAACACATAACTGGCAAGCGTTCCCGCCAACAGTTCGTACACCAACCCGCACGACGCGATCAGCAGTACGTTCAGGTAGAGCAGGAACAAGGGCGCGCGATGCAAACGTACGGACGATGAATCAACGATTTCCGACTCCGCGCTATTCACAATCGCGATACCCTTCAGGCGCTCATCGCAGGGGCGCTCACCCCTGGATTGCCGCAGCAATGATCCACGAGATTCCTAGTAACAGTGCAGCAACGATGATTCCCAGCGCCGTGTTTTGATCCTCGACAATCTCTTTGCGAAACGAGTAAGGCGACAACCGATCGAACACCCAAATGCAGAAAAACAGAACGGCCACGCCGGTCACCGAAAAAATGGCGGCCGCAATCAGGTGACGTATCAGCATCGCAATCCCCATCGCATCGCCATCGGACTCGGCCGCCGCGGCCAAAAGCCCTGCACCTTGCCATA
>JBJOLO010000663.1:0-3537 GCA_046045565.1 Planctomycetota bacterium
GCATCAGGCGATGAGATCCTGAATCACATTGCCATGCACGTCGGTCAGGCGGTAGTCGCGGCCGGCGAAGCGGTAGGTAAGCTGCGTGTGGTCGAAGCCTAATAATCGCAGGATGGTCGCGTGCAGATCGTGCACGTGCACGGGTTTCTCAACCGCCTTGAAACCGAACTCGTCGGTTGCACCGTAGATCTGGCCGCCGCGAACTCCGCCGCCGGCCATCCACATGCTGAAGCCCCAGTGGTTGTGATCGCGGCCGTTGATTTTGCCGGCGTTGGCGCCAGGTTGCGGCAGTTCCACAGTCGGCGTTCGTCCGAATTCGCCCCCCCAGACCACCAGGGTCTCTTCCAGCAGCCCCAGACGCTTCAGGTCGGTTAGCAACGCGCCAATCGCTTGATCGCATTGTCCGGCCAAGCGTCGATGATTTTGTTCCAAGTCGTCATGATTGTCCCAAGGTTGTCCGGCTCCGTGCCAAACCTGGACAAAACGCACTCCGCGTTCGATCAGCCGGCGTGCGATCAAAATCTGTCGAGCCTGCGTTCCCGAGCCGTAGGCGTCGAGCACATGTTTCGGCTCGCGGCTCACGTCGAACGCTTCTGCTGCTTCGACCTGCATCCGGTAAGCGAGTTCGAAGGAGTGAATGCGGGCCTCGAGTCCGGCATCGCCTTGTCGCTGCTGCAGATGACGCTGGTTTAATTTGCCGAGCAGGTCCAGTTGGCGGCGCTGAGCTTCGGGCTTCAGTTGGTGATTTCGAACGTTTTCGATCAGCTTGTCAATTTCCTGATGCTTGGTGTTGACATACGTGCCCTGATAAACGCCCGGCAGGAACGCGGCCTGCCAATTCTGGGTCTCGACAATCGGGTAACCGTCCGGGCACAAGGCAATGAATCCCGGGAGATTCAGGTTGTCGGTCCCTAGTCCATACGTCACCCATGATCCGACGCTGGGACGAACAAGCCGTGCATCGCCGCAATTCATCAGCATCAGCGACGGCTCATGATTCGGGACATCGGCATGCATCGATCGGATGATCGCCATGTCATCGACGTGCTGAGCCGTATGCTGAAACAGTTCGCTGACTTCGATACCGCTTTCGCCGTACTTCGCAAATTTGAATGGCGACGGAAAGGCGGCTCCCGTTTTTCGTTCGGTGGCGAGGTTGGCGGTCGGCAAGCCCTTTCCCGCGTACTGCTCGAGGGACGGTTTGGGGTCGAACGTATCCACGTGCGAGGGCCCACCGTTCATGAATAAATGAATGACGCGTTTGGCTTTCGCTGCCAACGGTGCGGATTTGCTTTGCAAGGGATTGGTGTAACTGTCGGCCTGGACCGGTCGATCGTTGCCAAGGAGGCCGCTGAGGCCAAGCCACGCCATGCCCATACCGCATCGCTGAAGCATGTCACGACGGTTGACGGGCAGGTTCAGTGAGGAGGGACAACTCAACAAAGGATCGTTAGCCATGGCAGGGATTCCAAACGGTTTGCGAGGAAACAATCGCTCCTCAATCCACAAAAAGAAATTCGTTTGTCATGAACAGCAGTTGGGCCAGTTCCTGGCGGGCCGCAGTCGGATCGCTGTGCGAGGATAGGAACTCTTGGGCGAGTTGCAGTTCTTCGGCATCGGGTGATCTGCGTAGCGCGAACCGGTAGATTTCGAGAACCGCTTGATTGTGATTCGCTGTCGTGACCCGTTGAGCCAGCTTCCCGGCTTGCTCCCAAATGAACGGCGAATTCATGAGATAAAGAGCCTGTTGCGGCACGGTGGTACGAGGCCGTCGTTCGTTACTCTGGTCGGGGCTGGCCATATCGAAAACACGGAACAGATTCGGCAAGTCCTGTCGATCGATGAAACTGTAGATCGATCGTCGAGTGCTGTAGGGCGGTTTCGAGATTTCGACGGCTCGGCCGCCGATGGTGCGGTCGAGTTGTCCCGAGGCGCAGAGGATCGCATCGCGTAGCGATTCGAATTCCAGTCTTCGGCGGTGCATGCGCCAATAACGCCGGTTTTCGGGATCGATGGAACGACCGTCCGACGTCTCGACACTCGATTGCCTGTAGGTGCTGCTCAGCACCAACTGCCGATGCAGTTGTTTCATCGACCATTGGCGATCGAGCAACGAGGTTGCCAGGAAATCAATCAGGGTTGCGTGAATCGGCCGTTCGCACCGGATACCGAAGTCCGCCGGCGTGGAAACAAGCGGCTCAACGAAATGGTACATCCAGATGCGATTCACGAGTACGCGGCGCGTGAGTGGATTGGCCGGCGAAGTCACGGCCTCCGCCAATTCCAGGCGGCCGCTCCCTTGCGTGAAAGGCTTGCGATCCGCTCCTGCGATCACCTCGATGAACTGACGGGGGACCGCTTTGCCCGGGCGGTTCGGGTTACCGCGCAAGAAAACCACGGGGTCATGCGGCGTAGGATTGTCTTTCAAGACCATGGCTCGAGGCGGCGCGCCGGGGGCTGTTGCCTGGAAACTATCGATCTCTTTCTCCAGCGCCGTGAGCTTATTGCGTTCCGCACGATCCAGGAACCCTCGAATGTCACCCCGCGGCAGGTCGGGCGGCGCCTGGTCGCCGACGATGATCGTGAGCAACAGTTGTCGTGGCGACTCCAACTTCGAGGTGGCGTCGGCGTTCGCGCCAAGTTCGGTCCAAGCTCGAAGGGTTTCGGCGAACAGGTTGCCGTAGATGCGGGCGATCTCGGCTTTCGATTCCGGAATCTCGCGGGAAAACGTTTCCCGCACGAGCGCATTGACCGCCATGCCGTCTGGCGTCGCCCAACGCGATTCAAGCAGTTCCTTCGCTCGCTCTTGAAACGACCGATCCGCAGCTTCGGCGGGCAAAGCGGCCAGCCAATTCCAGGGACCCCAAACCGGGTCGTTTGCTTGCCCGTGTGCCGCCAGATGTCCGCGCCAACGCTCCATCACTTTTCGGCGTAGCGGCGTTTTCCCCGATTTGAAAAACGAGAATCGCGAGAGTTCCTCATCGGGTAGATCGGTGATAATGCGGACCAGGTAGTCGCCAATGCGGTCTCGAGTTTCCTTCACGATGCTGCCGTGAACCTCGTCGAGATACTGTTCGCGTTTTTTGGTAAGCGAGTCGAGTTGTTCCTGGTACTTTGCAAAGGCCTCGGCTTCGGCTGCTGGTCCAATCAGCGGCAGATCGGCCGGCTCTTGGCAACTTGCGAATACGCCATACAACGAATAATAGTCGTCCATGGGCACGGCGTCGTATTTGTGGTCGTGGCATCGTGCACAGCTGACGGTCAATCCCATCAGGCCTCGGGAGACCACGTCGATTTTGTCGTCCACGTCGTCTTGGTAGTTGTTGAATTTTCGCCCTGTGGTGAGAAAACCCAGTGCTGCGAGGGTGGGCGCGTCGTCACGACTTGGCAGAAGGTCGGCCGCTAACTGTTGTCGGAGAAAGTCATCTAGCGGCAGGTCGGCATTCAGTGCACGGATGACGTAGTCCCGGTACGTGTAGGAAAACGGATAACGACGATCCTTGTCGAAAGCATAGCCTTTGGTGTCGGCATAGCGAG
>JBJOLO010000704.1:0-2835 GCA_046045565.1 Planctomycetota bacterium
GAACCTGCTCGCCGCGAAGCATGCGATCCGTGTAGAAGGGAGGAATTCGCAGGCCTACCTTCGCACGTCCCGACGCCAAACTCCGTCGAAATGACTCGTCGTCATTGACACGCTGAACGATCTTAAAACGACGCGAGTTCTCAAAAGAAGATGCCAATTCACGCGATTGTTGCCGTGCATCCAGATCGAATACGACCATCGGTATATTTTCGACCTGCGTGTCGATCGCGTAGCCGAAAATGATGGTCTGCATGACGGGCACAACCAGCATGAAAAAAAGCGTAATCGGCTGCCGTCGAATGTGAAAGAATTCCTTCACCAGGATTGCCCACATTCCTCGCAGCGATCCATACTGATCTCGCCCCGCATCGCCCGGTCTTGTCCGCGATTCCCGTGGTAACTCGTGCTTGATGGTCTCAACGGGTTGATTTGCGCCGCGAGATCGCTGGACATCCCAGGCAGATTCATCACGCGCTACCGTCAAACCGGCAACGGATGTTTCGTCGAGCACGGAACCTTTGGATTCCGCCGCGGCGGTCAGGGCGACAAACACGTCCTCGAGCGACGGGGGAATCGGCCGCAACTGCAGTTCTTTTTCCGGCAGCTCGAGGTGCTTGGCGATCGTCCGAAGATCGACGAAGTCTTCAGCGAGCAGGTGGATCGTCTCACCGAATAGCGTGGCATCCCGCACACCAACGCACTCCCGGATGCGAACAAGATTTTGTGTTACGGCAGGCAATCGCAACTCGTAACGATGCGTTCCCGGCGGCGTGACATGAGGCAACGTTTTGAGTTGTTCGGGTTTTCCCAAGACGAGCAGTTTCGACATGAAGATGTACCCAACGTCGGTGCAACGTTCGGCTTCATCCATGTAATGCGTTGTCACAAACAACGTGACACCGCGTCCCGACAACTCGAATAACAAATCCCAGAGATGACGTCTCGCGACCGGATCGATGCCTGCGGTGGGTTCGTCAAGGAACAGCAGATCGGGATCGTGAATCAGAGCACATGCGAGGGCCAGACGACGCTGCCATCCGCCGGAAAGAGTTCCTGCCAGTTGATCGACATGATCTGATAGCGAGGTCAGAGCCAGGACGTCCGCGCGGCGTCGCTCCAACTCCGGTGATGTTAGACCGTAGATGCGACCATAGAAATTCAGATTCTCGCGAACGGTGAGGTCAGCGTAGAGGCTGAATCGCTGCGACATATAGCCGATGCGAGGTTTTATTCGCTCCGCATCCGCAAAGGCATCTGCGTTCAGAACTCGCGCGGAACCCGCTGAAGGAGGCAGCACACCCAACAGCATGCGGATGATCGTCGACTTGCCACTGCCGTTCGGCCCCAGCAGTCCGAAGATCGATCCTCGTGCCACCTGAAAGGTTACCTTCGAGACGGCCGTGAACTCGCCGAAGCAGCGAGTCAGTTCGCGCACATCGACCACCGCGAACTTTTCCGAGTCGTCGCGTATGCTCCCGCTGGTCGGCTCTTTTGAATGAAGAGCGTCGTCGTTCATGGCTCCGTCGCTCACGGCTTTTCCGGGATCGGCTCGAGCCACAAGTCGGCCGTCATCCCGGGACGAAGCATGGGATCGGTATTCTCCAACGCGATCTCGTTCTCGAGCGTGACCTTCACGCGAAATACTTGTTTCGAACGCTCTTCAGGCGTTTGCACGTTGCTCGGCGTAAATTCCGCCTGCCTGGCCACGTAACTTAACGTGCCCACAAACTCTTTTCCTGGCAAGCTGTCCACGGTCACTCGCAACCGCTGGCCGACTCGCATTCCAGACCGTGATTGCGGCACATACGCTCGCACCCACAAGTGCCGTTCATCGACCATCGAAATTACCGGGGCACTAGGTATCACCATATCGCCAGGTTGCAGGTCGAGCGAATCGACTCGCCCCGCAACCGGGCTTCGAATCAACAGTTCTTCTTTCTGCCTGACAACGGCGTCGAGGGCCGCTTGAGCCGCATCGCGGGATGCTCGAGCTTGATCAATATCCTCGCGACGGTAGCCGCTCACGGCCATCCGCCAAGCCTGTTTCGCCTCCTCGGCCGCAGCACGAGCCTCCCGTTTTTCCTCGTCGCGCGAGCCTTGCTCGAGCAGTTCGAGTTCCTCCTGTCGCACGATCAACGTTGACTCGGCCGCTTCAAACTCCTCCGTGGTCCGCTCAAATTCCTGCGCTGAGATCGCCTTGTTCTGCGCAAGCTCGGAATACCGCTCGAAGAGCTGTCGCTTGAGCTTCAATTCAGACTGGGCACCGCGAAGACGCGCCTTGGCGGCCTCGAGTTCCTGCTCGCGCGGCCCAGCTTCCAAAAGATCCCACCGTGCTTGCAATCGATCGAAACGCGCCTTCGCTTGCGCAATTTCCTCCTCGCGGAGTCCATTCGCGAGCCTTTCGAGATCCGCCTCGCGGGCAGCCAGCAATCGAGCTGCCTGAGCCTCGCGTTCGAGCAAATCATACGGCTCAAGTTCTATCAACAACGCCCCGTGATCGACCGCATCGCCTTCTTCGACCAAGACCTTCGCCACGCGCCCGCCAACCCGCGACCCGAGCCGCACCTCGTCTGCTTCGATAATCCCGGAAACCCGCGGAGGCTCGTGCCGGAACTGGCTGTAAATGATCAGGCCGCATAACGCGACCGTCACCAGGAGAATCAGGGCGACGCGAGCAATCATGAACCTACTCCCGAGTTAGCCGTTACGTCATGAGCGACGCTTGCCAGACTTGCGGCGTAAAGAATCCGCTGCGCCACCGGTCTTTGGTTTGATACTCTCGAACCGTCAAACTGCGGTCAGCAACTTCAACGTAGAAAAACGCCTGAGCATCCC
>JBJOLO010000708.1:0-10076 GCA_046045565.1 Planctomycetota bacterium
AAAAGATTCGAAGTCCGGGAGCGATTCGAGATCCGGCCCAAGCATCTGCTCTGCGGCCCTTCGCGGCTCGCGATTCGAACGCGGTAACTTCGAATGCGGTAACAACGTGGAGCTTCCGGGCAGATGGGTGTGCAACCGATACGGTCGCATTACGCCGCAAATTCTAGGTTCGCCCCCTCAGCCCGTCAACGCAAACTGCAAATCGCCCTCAACATCCGCGGCTCGAGATCCGCCGCGAGGTGTTCCGGGATAGGCTCTGTGATGCACTCGGTGATTTCAGTGCCGGAGAGCAGGTCCGAAGCTCCCGCATCGACCCCGACATCTTCCGCTCCCCTGGTCGCACGCGAGGCCGCTCTTATAATTGACGCAGAAAGGCCCCGGAGCTGCTTCGTGGAAATCATTCCCTACCCGCATCCAACCCTGCGTCATGTATCCAAGCCGATCAGACGCGTTGATCAAGAACTGATCAACATCATCCGCAGCATGTTCGATTCGATGTACGAGGCACGCGGTATCGGCCTCGCTGCCAATCAAGTCGATCTGCCTCTGCGATTTTTTATCGTGAATCTCGAGGCGGAACGTGGGAAGGGCGACGAGTTGGTCTTTATCAATCCGGTCGTGTCTCACCCCAAAGGATCCGAAGAGTCCGAAGAAGGCTGTCTCAGCCTGCCAGGACTGTACGGCGATGTGGTGCGACCGAAGAGCATCCGCGTCAACGCCTATTCCCTGGAGGGCAAAGAAGTCACCATCGATGCCACAGGCATGTTGGCACGCGTGATTCAACATGAACTCGATCATCTCAATGGCGTTCTATTCATCGACAAGATGTCGGAGGCCAAGCAGGCATCGTTTCGAGACGCATTGAACGAGTTCGAGGTGGACTTCAACAGCCGACGCACCACAGGGAGCGTTCCCAGCGATGAGGAACTCACCGCACGCCGCACGGACTGGGAAAACCGCTACTGCCGTTAGTCGACGTTCCGGGAGCCCCCTTTCTAGATCGCCATTTCTAGAGCACCGTATCTCGAGCACTGTTGTCCCGTCTTCGCCACGGAATTCGCCCTCCTCATTTCGTCCACCGCAGAGCATCTGGCTGCCGAGTAACAGCAGACGATCTAGCGACCGTACCAGGCAACGGATCCTGAATCGCACCCCCGGACAAGAATCTCTTCGCACAATCTTCGTGAAAAGGACGTTGGAATGAGAATCGTGATGATGGGGACCGGGCGATTTGCGGTTCCGACGCTGCGAAAACTGGCCGCATCATCGCACCAACTGATTTGCCTGGTGACCCGCCCCGACGTCAAAGGCCGCGGGACGCCGCCGCCCAACCCGATGCGGGAAACTGCCGAGCACCTCCAGTTACCGATCATCGATCCGATAAGCGTCAACAGTCCTGAGGCGATCGACCGCTTGCGTTCGATGGCGGCCGATCTGTTTGTGGTCTGCGACTACGGCCAGATTCTTAAGTCCGAAACGCTCGCGATCACGCCGCTGGGAGGCATCAATTTGCACGGCTCCCTCTTGCCGCAATATCGCGGTGCTGCACCCATTCAACGCGCCATGCTCGCGGGGGAAACCACCAGCGGTGTAGCCGTCATTCACATGACGCCCCGACTCGACGCCGGCCCGATCCTCGAGTCATTGGCTGTACCCATCGATCCGCAAGAAAACGCGGAGGAGTTGGAAACGCGACTTGCGGAACTCGGCGCGCCGCTCGTGCTCGCCGCTATCGACCGCCTTGCCGCCTGGGATCGCCAATCGCCCATCGGCACACCCCAGGATCCACTGCGGGCGAGCAAAGCACCTCGTTTGAGCAAATCCGAAGGGCTCGTCGATTGGCGAAAATCCGCACGCGAGATCGCATTCCAGGTGCGAGCCTTCAAGCCCTGGCCTACGACCTACACCTACTGGCATCGAGACGGCCATCCGCCCATGCGGTTGATCCTCGACAAAGTCGCTGCCGGTTCGAACGAGAGTCTGCCGGCTACCACATCGGCAAAGCCCGGCGAAATCGTGATGGTGGCACGCGATCGAGTCCTGATCGGCACCGGAGATGGACTCCTGGAACTGGTGCAAGTTCAGCCGTCTGGAAAACGGACGATGACGATCGAAGAATTCCTGCGCGGCTACCCGATGGCGGTCGGCCAACTGCTTGGATCGGAAGATAAACCGAACTGAGCCTAAGGCATCGTGTCGATCTTCTCGCCCTTCTCGCGGTTATTGACCTTCTCGCGGTTATTGCCCTTCTCGCTGTTATTGCCCTTCTCGCTGTTACTGCCCTTCTCGCTGTTACTGTCCGGGGCGTTCGCGGTGCGATAGGACAGCCATTGGATCCCGCGAATCGAGGCGATCTCAGCCATGAAGTGGTGCGGAGCAAAACATTTCGCCTGCAGGAAAGAACGCGGCCTCGATTGAGAATCGCGATGGTTCGACCTATCATCGAAGGTTGACGAAGACGTTCTGGAGCGTTCATCATGCGTTGGCCGTTGCGCAATCAAATCCTGATTCCTTTTGCGGGAGTCATGCTGGCGGCAATTCTGGCTGTGACGCTGGTCAACGCATACCTCGCCGCGCAACGCTCAACCAATCAAGTACAAGAGCAACTGGCGAGCATCGGCAGGACGATGCAAGAGTCGCAATTCCCGCTGACCGAACCGGTGCTCCGACAGGCGAAGGGTTTGTCCGGAGCCGAGTTTGTTGTTGCAGATGTCGCGGGGCGAATCCTCGCGGCAACCATGGCTGCGCCTCCTGCACGATTTGACGAGGCGACGGAGCCGAGTCGTGTGTTGCAACTGGAGGGCACGAACTATTTGCATTTGAGTATTCGTCGCGCAAGACGCGGATCCGAGGACACCCAGCTCATTCATATCCTATACCCGCTCGCCAGTTGGTACGAGTTGCAACGTCAAGCCGCGATGCCGCCGATCGTGGTCGGAGGTACGGCGTTGGTGCTTGTCGGCGCGATCGCTACCGCGCTGGCATATCGCATCGCCAACCCGATCCGACAGGTGACCACACAAGTCGCGAGGATTGTGGCCCATGATCAGCAAATGATCGAGGTGCCGCGTACCGACGATGAATTGCGGCAATTGGTCTTGTCGGTCAACGCGCTGGCGTCGGACGTCACGACATTGACTGATGCGGTAAAGCGATCGGAACGCCTGGCAATGCTCGGCAAGCTCAGTGGCGGGTTGGCTCATCATCTTCGCAATGGTGTGACCGGTGCCAAGCTCGCGCTGCAACTACATCGCCGCAAGTGCCGGGAGGTCGATCCCGAAAGTTTGGAGGTAGCCGAGCGTCAACTTGAGTTGATCGAGCAGCACCTGAAGCGATTCCTGGCGATGGGACAGCCGCAATCGCTTCGCCTGCAACCGATCCAACTTAAACCGTGGCTCGAAGATGTCGTGAATCTGGTTCGCCCGGCCTGCGCTCACCGCGGTGTCGATTGCCGATTGGAAGGTGGTTCGCCGTTGACCGTCGTGGACATCGATCCGGAGCAGTTGCAGCAAGGGTTGTTGAATCTGTTGTTTAATGCGATCGAAGCCGCCGGTACCTCGGGTGCGGTTTCGCTCGAAGTAGATGCCGCCGACAGCGCGACACTGCGAATGCGGATTTGGGACACGGGTCCCGGGGTCGCGAAGGAGATCGAGCCGCGCCTGTTCGAGCCCTTTGCCACCGATAAGCCGGAAGGCGTCGGATTGGGTTTGGCCGTGACGCGCCAAATTGTCGAGTCGCATCGCGGGACCATCGCCTATCGGCGTACCGGCGACCGGAGTTGCTTTGAGATCACGTTGCCTTGGCAAGGCATTCGAAGTTCCGACGAGGTTGGTGAGGGCCGTAGCACCGTGGAGGAAGTTTCCGCGTGAACTCATCACCCGGCCGAATCCTGATCGTGGACGATGAACCGGCGATCTGCTGGAGCCTCAAGCGGTTGCTCGAGGAAGAAGGGTTTTTCGTCGACGTTGCGGCCTCCGCCGAGGAAGGCTTGTCCCGCGTTGCGAACGATGCGCCCGATCTGTTGATCCTCGATGTTCGCTTGCCGGGTATGACAGGAATTCAAGCCCTTCCCGAATTTCGCGCTCGTATCGGCGCAATTCCGGTGGTGATGATGACCGCATTTGGCGACCTCCAAACGGCCGTGGCCGCGAACCGGGGTGGCGTGGCGGAGTATCTGACAAAACCATTCGATGCCGCTCAGGTTGTGGCCGCCGCGCGACGCGCTCTGGATGCAAAAGCCGAGATGGCCAGTCCCACCTCCCGGCCTGATCGAAGTGCCGAGGCGGCCGGGGCTGAGGGAAAGGTTGCGGCCAGCCTTACCAAAACCGAAGCCGCAACCGATCGCAAGGCGGATGGCAAGGCTGCCAGCAGCGATCAGACCGTCGGAATTCCCCTTCGACCAAGTGTCACGACACCCGTCGGCGGTGTTGCGCTTTCCGTCGCTGGCGTGGAAGATCGTGATGGAATTGTGGGACGTAGTCCTGCCATGCAGGAGGTCTTCAAGAAAATCGCCTTGGTTGCGCCCACAAACATGTCCGTCGTCATCTCCGGCGAAAGCGGGACCGGCAAGGAACTGGTAGCGAGGGCCATTCACCGTCATTCCCAGCGTGCAGGCGCACCCCTCGTCGCAATTCACTTGGCGACGTTGAGCCCTACTTTGGTCGAGAGTGAACTGTTCGGTCATGTGCGTGGGGCGTACACCGGTGCAGAACACGATCGAGCAGGCCTGCTGGAGATGGCGCACGGAGCCACCGCTTTTTTTGATGAAGCGGCGGACATTCCAGCGTTGGTGCAGGTCAAACTGTTGCGCGTGCTCGAACAACGTGAAGTCACTCCGGTCGGTGCCACCCGGACCAAGCCCTGCGATTTTCGTGTCATTGTGGCGACGAATCGCGACCTGAGGCAAAGCATTGCGGACGGTACGTTCCGCCAGGACTTGTTCTATCGACTGGCAGGATTCGAAATCCGCCTGCCGCCACTGCGCGAGCGGCGCGAAGACCTGTTACCGCTTGCAGAACATTTCCTGCGTCAGTCGCGCGTTCCCCACAGCGCGACGGCAAGGTTTAGCAAGAGCGCCATTGAGGAACTCATGGTGCGAGCATGGCCGGGCAATGTTCGGGAATTGCGAAACGCGGTGGAGCACGGCGCATTGTTGGCGCGAGGCGGCATGATCGAACCCCAGCATCTTCCGCCGGCCTTGGCTCCTTCCGTGCCGCCGGGCGCAAATTCCCTCGATGAGTTGGTACGCGAATGGACGCTTGAACAACTGGCCATCGCACCCGATGTTCCCAACCTCTATGAACGGTTTCTGGCCGAGGTCGAACCGGCTCTGTTTCACACCGTCCTCGATCGCGTGCTCCAAAATCGCTCGGCCGCTGCGGAGATACTCGGTATTCATCGCGCTACGCTGCGCAAACGGCTGGGTGGAACATGAACGATTCGTTCGATCCGTATCTCGAATGGCTTGGCATTCCGCTCCATGAGCGTCCGCACAATTACTATCAACTTCTCGGCCTGCAGACATTTGAAAATGATCTTGCCGTGATCGCGGCGCATGCGGATGAGCGCATGGGACGAATTCGGACTTTCCAGGTCGGACCGCGAGGTGCGTGGAGCCAACGGTTGCTGAACGAACTTGCGGCGGCCCGCGGGTGCCTGACCAATCAAGAAACCAAGGCGGCATATGACGTCGCCTTGCGCGGGTTCATGGCGGTGGAATCGGTCCGCGCACCGGTCGTCAATGCCGGGCCGCCTCAATATGCCGTGCCCCCGCCACCACCGCCCCCGCCACCACCGCAGGCTCCCGTGGCAGGACTCTCGACGACGACGGCGCCGACCGTCGATGTCCTCAGTCCTCCGCCCATCACGCCGACCTACGTTTCCATCCGTCAGGTCAACCAACCATCTTCGCCTCGTGAACCTGCGACCGCGCAGCGACCACCTTGGATGTGGGCCGCTGCGGGGGTTGGTGTCGCGATTCTGGCGGCCATCGGTTGGATGGTACTGGCTCGTGGCGGTTCCAAAGTCCCACCCGCCGGCGATGCCGCGCGAGTCGAACCGTCAAGCCAGAAGTCACCGGAAGAAGCCGACTCCAAAGGTCGGGATGGGAAGGCCCGTGTTGAGGATTCGGTCGTCGTTGAACCCGACAAGAGCGGCAAGCTCGACTTCTCTTCGCCACGTGCGCAACTCGAGGGGAAAGGTCTGGAACTGCAGATCCAGGATGCGAAGGCGGTCATCAGCGGCTGGCATGACCGGAACGCTTCATTGTTGTGGCGGTTTCGAGTTCCCAAGCCGGGAATCTATCAGGTGCTTGTCCATTATTCCGCGAGCGAAGCGATGGCCGGCGGTGTCATGCAACTCGTCATCGATGACGATGAAAAACAAACCAAGCAATGCGATGTGCGCGAGTCAGGCGAAGGCGAATTCCACTTCGAAAAGTTGTTCATCAAGGTCGCCCGTGCCGGCGATCACACGTTGCGACTCGGTATCGTAAAAATGCCGGCCGACGAGTTCCTTACCTTCAGTCACATCGAGTTTTTGCCGCAGCGGTAGCTCATACTTTGCCGCGAGCTCGCTCGTCTCGCGCTCTCGTCGCATTCAACGGTCCATTCAAAAGCGCTCGGGCCTAACGCAGTAATGCTCCTGCGTAACCGACCACGCGTCGCGTATCGCCATTCACGTCAGCGCTGGTTGCATAGCCCACTCGCTGGCAACAACGCATGCCACCCAGTGCCTTGAGTGTCTCCATGACGATCACGGCCGGCAGCACTCCGCACATGCTGATATTGTTTCGGGTTACGACCTCGAAAAGTTTTTCAGCGTCGCAGCTTTCCATCGCTTCGAGAGCCACGGCATCGAGGCGGCGGTTTTCCGCATCCGATGCAAAGTGATTCATGTCGCTGGAAATAACCAGCAGAGGCGGTGTAGGCAGGCTGCGGATGACGCCGGCCAGTCCCGACGCAAACGCGCGACAGCGTTGAAGATTGCCGCCGCCGATGGCGATACCCACTATACGGCTGTTTGAAGCCAGTTCAGCAAAGAACGGCAATTCGACTTCGATCGCGTGCTCCTCCCGATGCGCGGCCGCGTCGAGCTCTAATCCGGGAATTCCGGCGCTGAGCTTCTGCGCGAGCTCCGGATCCGACCGCAGTTCCGCCCCGGGAATTTGCCAGATCGTATGAGGTGCGACCGACCACTCGACACCCAGTCGAGTATGTTTCGGTCCGAGGATGATCACCGTCTCGGGGATGGTGATCTGCCGCAACACCTTTGCGGCAAGTCGCCCCGAATACTGCAAGCCGGCGTGCGGTACCATGACAGCAGGCCATGCCTCCGTTTTCTGCGGTGGTTCGCCAATCAGCTCGCGGACGAGTTGACGCAAGCTCGCAGGATCGCCCGGGTAGAACGCATTCGCAACGGCGGGTGAACGTACATCGGGACCTGCGGAAGCACGAGGTACCGTCGAAACACGAATGGGTTGGTGTTGGGATTGAACCGCGAAGCTCAGTAAGCTCGCCGTTTCTCCGCCATCGATGCGGCAATCACGCTTCGCGACCTCCAACAACTGCTCGGGCGAACTGGTTGGATCAAACACCCACGCCGACTGCCCGCGATCGATCGCCATCACGGCACGTCGCTCCGGATGAACACCGCGCAAATCAGGCTCGGCAACCGTACCGTGCATCGCCGAGTCGTAAAGCAGAGCGACATTCATTTCCAACGCCGCGACCTGCTCCGGAGAGTATCGCGCATTTCGCAAGAATGTCGCCAGTTGCTCGCTCAGCTGAAAGCACGTTGCCTGCAACGGAACTCCCGGCCGAATGCTGAGCTGAGCAACATGCATCCAGTCGGGACTGGTTGGTTGACGAGCGGAGAGGGCGATGCCGGAAACGGTTCCGTCGGTGACATTCAAAAGATAGTAATTCGGTGTCGCACCTTGGCTGAGCGCAATCACATTCGCACGACAGTGGTTTGCGAGCGACCGGAGTTCTTCGGCGGAGAGCAATGCGGGCCGGGATTCGCTGGTTTCATCGAGCACCGTCGCATCGAACGGCGCGCCGAAAGCAAACGCTTCGAAGGTGACCAGCTGCGTTCGGTCGTCTTCCCAGGCGTTCGAAGGCAAGCCTGCTTTTCGACATACCTGACGCAGGAAGTTTTCTGCATCGTAGCCTTGTTCCACCGCGACACTCGGCAGCAGCAGTCCGGCCGATTGATCGCGCCGAATTTGTAGTCCATGACGTCCAACCTTCACGTCCGCAATGCGATCGCGACCGCGAGCCCGCATCGGCTCAAAGCCGTACAGAAGCGAAACGTCGAGATCGAGATAACGCAATTCGGTCGAGGAAATAGGCGGGAGGCGCACGTCCTCCAATGCAGTGCGTCGGGCCGACTGCGCCAGCGCGTCAATCAGGCGCATCGGTTGCCCGAGCGCGCCGCAACAGGCCCGCAGGTGGCCGCGTCGCTTGAGGGTGACAAAAGCCCCCATCACCGTCATGTCCGCAGCACCTGCCAGAGTCAGATCGGACAGTCGCAGGGGCCGATCGCAAATCGGTGCTGCCACGAACTCGTTCGCCGCATGCTGGATCGCTCGCTGCTGTTCCGGTGACAGAGTGGGACGCTGCGGTTGACCGGCCGTGGATGGAGTCGACGACGCATTGCTCATCAGTGAACCTTTGGGGGCTGAAGGAGGGAGCGTGTTGGGCGATCGCGTGATGGACGCGGCCGGTTGAAGTTGAACCAGATTCTCCGCCGGTCTGAAATCGGCAATTCTTACCGGCTGTCGTTTGCGGCCCCAGTCGCCTGGCTGCGAATCGAAATGCCCGGCAATTTCCTGACCGCAGGAGGCACACCGGTTGCCCCGGAGTTGATACGCGCCCAGCGCGTACCAGTCTCGCTCGATCACCATCGTCTTGCACGCGGGGCAGTAGGTGCTTTGCCTGGCCACATCATGGACATTCCCCACATACACATATTTCAGCCCGACACCCATGGCGATTTCGCGTGCCCCGATCAAGGTCTCGGGAGGGGTCGGCGGAAGCTCACGCATGCGGAAGTCGGGATGAAAGGCTGTGAAATGAACGGGGACCGAGTCACCTACATGTTTCAAAATCCAATCCGACATCTGCTTCAATTCGTCGTGCGAATCGTTGGTTTGCGGGATCACCAGGTTGGTGATCTCGAACCAGACATCGGTCTCGCGCTGCAGCCACTCCAATGTCTCCAAAACCGGTTGCAGGTGCGAATACGTGATGTGGTAATAGAACTCTTCGGTGAACCCCTTCAGATCGACATTCGCTGCATCCATGGGCTCAAAGAACGCCTCCCGAGCCCGCGGGTGAATGTAGCCTGCCGTAACGGCGACATTTTTCACGCCCAACGCGCGACAAGCCCGCGCCGTGTCGATCGCATACTCCGCCCAGATCACCGGGTCGTTGTAGGTGTAGGCCACGCTGCGACATTCATGAGCGACTGCCGCTCGGGCAATCGCCTCGGGGAACGCAACGTCGCTCAATCGTTCGACCTCTCGCGATTTCGAGATGTCCCAGTTCTGACAGAATTTGCATCCCAGGTTGCAACCCGCTGTGCCGAACGACAGGACGCTGGTACCGGGATAGAAGTGGTTCAGCGGCTTCTTTTCGATCGGATCGATGCAGAAACCGGTGCTGCGTCCGTAGGTGGTCAGCACCATCTCGCCATCGAGATTCTGCCGCACGAAACAAAACCCGCGGTCGCCCGGTTTAAGCTTGCATTCGCGCGGGCAAAGGTCACAAACAATGCGACCGCTCTCCGGCTCGTCATGCCACCAGCCCCCGGGCCAATTCCCGACTGCTTGGGACGAACCAATGCGATCAGCAATGGCAGGAGGGGATTGAACGACGCGCGGCATGGGGAAATTCCTGGTGTCGGATCGAGTTCCTCCATTGTAAGACAATCCCCAAAATCGAATAGAGAAACCGAAAACGGGCAGACGGTTCGAACGTGTGTGTCTTGAATTGACGGACGGTTTGACTGGTCACACGGAGGAACGGAGCAGAAGAGTCAAGGGGCGAAAAATGGGGATGTTTTAGAATGGGAGA
>JBJOLO010000718.1:0-6000 GCA_046045565.1 Planctomycetota bacterium
AGGTGTTGATCGCAAAGGTCTTTGCCGCGTTGGCCGGGTATTACGAGCATTGCCGAATCTCCTTGGGAAATGATTTGCGTAGTCGCGTCGCAGTATAGTTAATCAAAATATCGACTGTCAACGCTGCGGCTCCACTACCTAAAAGCCCACTTCCGCCGAGAATTTCGCTCTAAGCCCCTCAACATCAACACCTTACACCCATCGAAACTCGGCGATATTTCTCGACCGATGCCAGCCGGTCAACGGATTGCCATACACCGGTGGCCGGAGGTCGCAGCCAGCGACGACGCCGTCGCCTTCGCCCGCGCTGCGGTATCCGTCGCTCCGAATTCTTGCGCCTGAAAGTGACAGCATTCCGTCTGGTGTGAGGCCTGCGGGACGACATTCGCATTGCATCGAGATCGACGTGTAAGTACCATCCGCGGCCTATTCGGGAACCAATCGAGAGCCAAACCAAGGAAGGTGTACCATGAGGCGACGCCGGTTCTTCTGCCTCGTTTCGCACGCGCTGGCATTTACTTGGTACGCGCTTCGGCCGAAAAACCTACTTGCGACTGAGGATCCACCCTCGGGTTCCGTGAATCCACAGCCGGGTGGACGTGTCGCCGACTTGGAGCAAACGCTGAAGAGCGGCCTGCGAGCACGTCGTCCTGTGGAATTTGCGTTTATTGAACAGGTTGTAGAACGCGTCAAGGCAAAACAAATCCCGATCTCGCTTGTGCAGACAACATTCGCTTGGGCGCGGCGCCATCAGCCGTATCCCTATCCCTATTTTGAACGCGGCATGCGCGAGCGTGCTCAGAAGCTCGGAGTCACACTCTAGCTTCATCGCCTCGGGATTTCGGGAGATGCTCCACGTCCTGTGTGAGGCGATCGTTTTGATAGTGGCTGGCGTGTCGTCGTCGCGGGAACGTAGCTGCAAAAGCAGCGGTTCGCTCCTCTAATGCGTCGACCAGAACCCGCCACGTGCGTGGTCGAATGTTACTTCGCTACCGCGTTTTGACTCGTCGAACACGCCGTCACGAAACACCTCGTGCCCCCGAACCCACGTACGCACAGGCCAACCACGCAGCGTTTGACCGTGCCATGGACTCCATCGGCATTTCGTCTGCTGCTCTTCGTCACGGATCGTCGCCTCGCGATGCAGATCCACAAGCACCAGATCGGCGTCGTACCCCACAGCGATACGTCCTTTGTCGACCATATCCCATACACGAGCCGGTGCGTCACACATCCATGACACAACTTGCTCGAGCGTACAACGTCCGCGGTTAACTTGGTCCAACATCAGTGCCAAGCAGTTTTCAATCGATGGCATACCCGAGGGAGATTGGGGATAGGGCTTTGATTTTTCCTCGAGCGTATGCGGCGAGTGATCCGTCGCGATCACTTGGATTTTTCCTTGCAGCAACCCCGTCCAGAGGCCGTCATTGTCCGATTTCAGCTTAATGGACGGATTCATCTGAATCCGCGTGCCCAGTCGTGAATAATCATCGACATTAAACAGCAGATGATGCGGGCATACCTCGGCGGTCACGACGTTCCGGTGATCCGCGACCAGGTCTAATTCGGCGGCCGTCGATACGTGCAGCACATGGAAGCGATGCCGATGACGGTGTGCCAGATCGATGGCCCGTACTGTGGCGACGCGAGCCGCCTCGTGGTCGCGGATTTTCGAATGATTGGCGACATCAGACGAACCTTCGTAACGCTTCGTATTCGCTCGCACCGTGGTTTCGTCTTCACAGTGAGCACAGATCGGCAACGTCGTTTCCGCAAAAATTGCCTCCAACGCACTTTGGTCATCGACAAGCAAATCACCGGTGCTCGAGCCGATGAAAATCTTGATGCCGGGCGTGCGTTTCGCTGATTTAAGTGCCGCGAGGTTGCTGCATGTGGCACCGATATAGAAGCCGTAATTGACCAGGCTCTTCTTCGCCGCGATGGACAGTTTTTCGTCCAACCTGTCCTGATCGATCGTATTCGGTTTCGTATTCGGCATCTCCAGAAACGTGGTGACGCCACCTTTCGCGCATGCTCGGCTCGCCGTGTAGAGATCCTCTTTATGAGTCAAACCCGGCTCACGGAAATGCACTTGATCATCGACGACACCCGGCAACAGGTAGAGACCGGATGCGTCAACGGTTTGATCGACCTTCGAATGAATTGCCGGATCAATCGCTGCGATCTTCGAATCTTCAATCAGCACATCCGTGGACGCTCGACCGTCCGGCAGCATCACCGTTGCATTGCAAATACGAATCTTCACAGAATATGTCGACTCCTTTCTTTCGTCCCGACTCCAGCTTGATTGATCGCCGCGTTTTAGACGGGATCACCAACTACTCAACAGAATCGCCCCTGCTGCGTTTATTCGGGCACAAACTCCGCAACAACCGACGACTGCCGTACCTGGCGGGTATCCGGGTCGTACACGCGAATTCGAATCTGCAATCCGCGAAGCGGGTAGGCGTAGGGAACGGCAGTGGCACGCTCACCCGGATCATCGACGATACCATCGCCATTGTTATCCAGACCGTCATTGGCATTCGGCCCGAGATCGCCGGTAGATCCCGTATCGTACGTAGGCCAATTCTTTCCGGATTCCGGATCGGGCGGCCCGGCAAAAAAATAATTCGGAACGACTTGGCCGAAGTAATTGAGATCGACGAACGCACCTCGCCCGATCACCGCACCGGCAGATACAGCCCAGCCCGGATCACCAGGGAAAACCGCTTCACCACTCGTCGTTTTTCGCACCTCAGCAGTCGGATCCCAGGCCCGGACATCAAAAGCGAGTACGTTGGACATGACCACGTCCTCGCCCATCCTCGGTCCGGTTAGTGCAAAGTGCGACAGCATGTTGTATTGAGCTGTGTTCGGCGGCCAGGTTCGACTATCGTGGCCGAATCGTGCAGGTCGCTGAGTGAGGTCGCTGAGAGAATTTGACGCCATGCGAACTTGATTGTTCACCGTCACGGGATGAGCGGAAATGTCGTTGCGCTGGAAAAAGCCCGCGACCAAGAAACTGGAAACGTCGAGGTCCGGGCGTACGAGAACGACTCGACGACGCAGCACCCGGGACTGCATTTCATTTTCCTGCAACTTTCCATCGCCGTTCAGATCATCAAAGGTAACCCACCATGAAACTTCTGCGACGTTGGAATTGAATTGGACCGGGGTGTTCGTGTACACACCGTCGCCATTCAGATCGACAAAAGTATCACCTGCATCGAACGTACCATTCCCATTCGAGTCGGTGAAAGGCTCACGCTCGAGCATCCCTACAAACGGTTCGCTCCGCCGGATGGTGAACGAGACGATGTCACCTAAATCCCCTAACATGGTCCACGCATTGGCGGCCGGTATATCGGTTAAGTTGACTTCCCAGGTTCCATTCGCATTGAGGTCGAAGTATTCACCGGCATCGACGGTGCCATTTCCGTTAGCATCGGCGAACGGTTCCGGTCCTTCGATGTAGTCGAAATAGCCTAATCCTGAACTGGTCGACGACCATGGGCGCACAGGCACGGTGATATTGTCCAAGTCACCTTGCAGCAACATTTCTACCCCGCGCAAATGCCCCGACATCTCCATCAGCGAACGTCCGTCGCGTGCGCTGTTACCGACCCATTCGAATGCGGAGACGACGGCGAAAACCATCAACAGAGTCACCCCTACCGTGACCAGCATTTCGATCAGCGTAAAAGCACGACGACGACGCGACATCCTGCTCTGGCTCTCCTTTTTGCTTTCATTTCGCAGTCGCATATCGATCACACTCATTACCAAGAACTAACTGAATCGCGATCAACGCCTGATTCCGAGCCGTTCGTCGTACGTTACTCCAGGTACCGCCGAACAAGAACCGCACGGTCGACGTTGTGATTTCGGCCCGGTTCGAACGCCACAGGAATCGAGCGGTCAATCAGATAGAATCCTCGGTGCCGCTTTCGCGTGCCGTCATCGATCCCCAGTTCCTGTCCCAGTCGGTATCCATCCGGATAAATATCGCTATTGCTCGGTGAACCACCGACGGGTTCCACTTCGAAATATCCAACCGTGATCCAGACGGCGAAAACGTTGGAATGCGTGGTGACGATATTGGAGAGTTTCGCCAACTGACCGTATTGGAAATACGGATTGCGGCTCGAGTCGTCCCATAGGTTCGTTGACTGATACGACAAAAGCGGTTGGCTGGAACTGGTCAAGCTTGCTGGATTCTGACTTCGCATCAGCGTTGCTTCGATACCACCCAGCGTCGCGTTCGTTCCCTGCGCTAAGTCGCCTTTCCTCATGTCTTTGACTTTTGGCATCAACCCGGCTGAATCGAATGAACGGAACGGGTTGGCGAAATAGGTTGGATAGTCGGCTTCCTGCCCGTCGGCGTAGCCTTGTCGACTCCTGCGAATTTGATTGAAGTAGTTGTTGTTCGCACCTGGAACGTCACCGAGCAGAGCTTGCAATAAAGGACTGCTACCAGACCGATCGATTGAAACGGTGTTGATATTGATACGCCCCGGATCGCGGAATCGCGAAATCGAATTAAATGGCGGTCGGAACGTTGTCAGATCATTCGGTGGTGGATTCGCTCCCGGATTCGCGGAGCTAAATGAACTCGGGTTAAACCACTTCGTTGCCCCTGCGAACGGCGAGGGCGTCTCGATCAAGTCGAGCAATCTGCCGAACTGCGGTCCAACGTTGCTGGCATTATCGCGAGCGTGGAAGAAATTCAACAAATGGCGGTAGGAACCGCTCACATCGCCATTGCCCACTCCGACGTACTGATTTTGTCCGGCAGATCCGGTCGCGACGGTGGAGAATCGCAAACCAAGCTCTTCGGGCGCGGTACTTGGCACCATCAGCAATTCGAGCGGACTGGCGAAGGGGCGATTGTTGAAGGTTAGCCATGGGAACGGCTGAGCCGGAACACCGGGCACAGTATTGTTGATCGGCCCATAGGTGTTGACATTGAGGTATCCCAACGTGTGGGTCAGCCGATGATTGAAGATGTGGTCTAGATCGGCTGTCCTAATGGCGGAATCTTGCGGCGCCATGGCGTACGGCGACCATAGTCGATCATCGAACGTCGCGTTGCCACCCAACTGATTCTTGTCGCCTCGCGGACGAGTTCCAAATCGTTCCAGCGGTTCGGTATTATCGTACGGGTCAGGATCCGACGGATCGATCCACTCCATCCCGCCGCCTGCAGCTGTGATCTTTTGATCCGTATTCTCATCTCCGTTGAAGACCGTCAGATCAACCGTCCCCCAATCAATCGAGATGTACGGATTGACCTCAGAGTTTTGGTCATAATACGAGCCATATTGAGGATCATTTGGCTCGGGGTTCCACGGCAATAACGGGTTCGCAAGCCGCTGCAAGAACAGGGTGCGGAAATTCGTTGTAGTCCCTGTTCGCACCTTATTGGTCGCGTTTAAGAGGGGGCCCTTGTAGGCGGGGTTGTCGTCAAACGGCTTTGTAAACGTGTAGTTGCCCGCCCCCACAGCAATAAACGGCATTTTGAGATTCGCATAAGCATCTCCGAATCTCGGTTCGTCGTAATAGTTCCCGCTTTGCGTCATGGGCTCGGATACATTCATTCCGATCAACCAATTTTTATACTCCGGCTTTCCAAGTGATTGCCCCCAAATGAATGTGCCATCGACGGGATTAACCGGTGTATTCGCTGCGCAAACGACGCCCCTCGCTATCCGAATCGACTCGCCGTTCGGTGGATAAACATATGCACCACCACTGACGCTGAAGGCATAGTTGTTATTCTTGTCAATCCAAATCGCGTGGGGCGAATTCTCAGGCGTATCTGGGTCGCTATCTGTTCCATCTTTAAGTGATCCGATTCTCGTATCCAAACGTGGACAGGCGACCATATACTCACCGGGCGCGATCGCTGCCACTCCCTCGCGGCACCAAAATACCTTTTTCCAATCGGGATGTGGCGTCGGATTGGGCGGCATGGTCGGTGCTGAATACGAGAAC
>JBJOLO010000184.1:0-10280 GCA_046045565.1 Planctomycetota bacterium
TTTCATCGCGACGTCGAGGATCGTGCGGTCGTGATCCTACCGAAGTCGTACGCGGAGCATCCCGAACGGCGCTACCCGGTGCTCTACAGCGTGTCGGGCTTCGGCGGCACCGTCGCGGACATGGCCAACGCCTTTGCGCAGGGTCCGCCTGAAGCGAAAGAAGGCGAAATCGATCCGATTCGAGTCATGCTGTCGGGCGAATGCCGTTGGGGACACCACGTGTATGCAGATAGCGCTACCAACGGCCCCCGAGGCCGGGTCCTCGTGGAGGAACTGATCCCGCGCATCGATCAGCAGTTTCGCACGGTGGCATCACCGCGAGCCCGGTTCGTAGCGGGCCACAGTTCGGGCGGATGGTCCTCGCTGTGGATTCAGATCCAGCATCCGGACGTGTTTGGCGGCGTATGGAGTACGGCACCCGATCCGGTCGATTTCCGCGACTATCAAGCAACGAACCTGTATCGCGATCCGATCGCGAGTCTTTACTTCGACGACCAGGGAGAGAAAAAACCGATCGCTCGTCGAAACGGTACGCCGGCCTTGTGGTATGCGGACTTCGGCAAGATGGATGATTGCCTCGGCTACGGCGGACAACTTCGATCGTTCGAAGCGGTCTTCAGTCCGCTCGATGCCGATGGATTACCGAAGCGGATGTGGGAGCGATCTGCCGGCCGCGTTGATCCCGCTGTCGTTGCGGCATGGAAGAAGTACGACATCAATCTGCAGGTCCGGGAACGTTGGCCGGAGATCGGCCCGAAGCTCGCCGGAAAAATTCATATCGCCATGGGGGAACTCGACACGTTCTATCTCGAGGGTGCGACACGCTTGCTCAAGCAGACTTTTGCGGAGTTGCAGAGCGACGCCGAGGTGGAAATGGTTCCCGGCGCCGACCATGGTTCCCTGCTGTCGCGGGAACTGCTCAGCCGCCATCGAAAACAAATGCTCGATGCATACCTGAAATACTTCGACATGGAAGGCAATGCGAAACCGTCGGAGACGAAATAATACCGCGATGCGAACGGTCACCGCCTACGCCAACGCGATTTCAACCGGGCTCGGCCTAGGCCTCTCGCGGCAATTAGGCCGACAGTGCTTGATATCGTGCCTTTATCTCGTCGCGATTGGGCAACTTGTATTCGCCGAGGCAGGTTATTTGATCTCGGCATGCGTCGCCGGCGAATTGACACCGCTCGCCTACAACCATCCTGGTTTGGTTGTCGACTTAGGCGTCGGCCTCTGGGCGTGGCCTATCCCCTGCGATGCGGATGGCGACGGCGATTTTGACCTGATTGTCTCGTGCCCCGACAAGCCATCGAATGGAATCTGGCTTTTCGAAAACGCGAGCGGTGACACGGCGAAAGCCAAGTTCCCGGTATTTCGCCCGGCGCGCAAACAGAGTCGCACTGTGCACTACGTGATGCCCAGCTACGTGAACGGCGCCTTGCGCGTGCTTTCGCCTGGATTCGAGTATCCCGATTTTCTCAAGTCGGGAATCGATCAGCGTAACGCGCTACCGATCGCCCCTGATTTTTACAAGCCGCGCTGGTCGCAACCGAAGGGACCCAAGGTGCGACATAACCAATGGCGATATGCGGACTACGACGGCGATGGACGCCTCGACATGATCGTCGGTGTGGAGGACTGGAGCGACTACGGCTGGGATGACGCCTGGAACGCGAAGGGCGAATGGACCCACGGGCCGCTACACGGATTCGTTTTCTGGTTTCGCAACATCGGCGAGGTTGCGCCTGCGTATGATCCGCCGCGGATGATCCAGGCTGCAGGGAAGCCCGTCGATGTTTATGGTTGTCCGTCCCCGAACCTAGCGGACTTCGATGGCGACGGCGATCTGGACCTGCTGTGCGGAGAGTTTCTTGATGGGTTCACCTATTTTGAGAACATCGGTACGCGCACTGAACCCAGGTATGACGAACCGCGACGACTGAGAAACGAACGCGGTCAACCGCTGGCGATGGACCTGCAAATGATTGTGCCGGTGGCGTTCGATTGGGACCGCGACGGCGACATCGACTTGATCGTCGGCGATGAGGATGGTCGCGTCGCACTGGTGGAAAACGTGACCGGGGACCCAACGGCTACTGTGCGCAACGATCCGGCGCCTCACTTCGTCGCCCCCCGTTATTTCCAGCAGGAAGCGGATACGTTGAAATGCGGCGCGCTCGCCACGCCGGTCGGAGTGGATTGGGACCATGATGGTGATGTGGATCTGTTGAGCGGCAACACGTCGGGCACGATTGAGTTCTTTGAGAATCTGAGCGGTCCAAATGTGGCGACACCGCGTTGGGCGGCCCCCAAGAAGCTGCTTGCCGGAGGCCAGCCTTTTCGGGTTCAAGCCGGCGCGAATGGCAGCGTGCAGGGCCCGGCAGAAGCAAAATGGGGCTACACCACGTTCAGCGTCGCCGATTGGGATGGCGATGGGAAATCTGACATTGTGTTCAATTCGATCCTCGGCCGCGTCCAATGGCTGCGAAATATCGGAACGCGCGAGCACCCCCAACTCGACAAGCCCCAATCAATTGATGTGGAATGGCCCCGGTCGGATGGCAGCGCACCGCCCAAACCGAAATGGACTTGGTGGACGCCGGCGGGGACGGAACTTGTCACGCAGTGGCGCACGACGCCGGTCGTCCATGACTTCAATGGCGATGGATTGGTCGATCTTGCGATGCTCGATCCCGACGGCTACGTCGCCTTCTACGAGCGAGCAAGCGTGAATGGCCAACGTGTTCTGTTACCACCGCAACGGATCTTCGTCGATGCCGACGGGAATCCTCTACGGCTGAATCCTCGCACGGCCGGCAGCAGTGGAAGAAGAAAATGGTGCGTGACCGATTGGGACGGCGATGGGAAGCTCGACCTGCTGCTGAACTCATCCAACGCGGATCTGTATCGCGGGCTCGGTCGCCAAGCTGGAACATGGCGATTCCGGTTCCAATCGACCTTGGCATCGAAGAACATCGAAGGCCACGATGTCAGTCCCACCGTGGTGGATTTCGATGGCGACGGGATTCCCGACTTCGTCGGCGGCGCCGAGGACGGGCGCATGTATTTCCTGCCGAATCCGCGCCGCGCTCCTTGATTGCAACACGGCCCGGAAATCATGTCGACTGCTTACTGCGCACGTGGCAGGTGCAATTGCACTCGATCGTGCATGGTATAGAGCCGAAATTGTTGGCCGTCGTGGATCAAAATGCCGCTCGACTTGTTCTCCCCGACCGGCATGAGCGGATTGTGCTCGTACTTCGTCCAGTGAATCAAATCGTCCGAGCAGGCAATTGCGGTCGCCCAGAGCTTGGTACCTGCCTTGGAGCCGTGATAGTAAGCGTAGTATCGGCCTTGATGTTTCACGATTTGGTTGAACGCCACCAGATCGCGGTCGTATTCGTCCGGTCCGGGCCGCAGCACCGGTTCATCCTGCACATTGCGCCAGACTTTCATGTCGCGCGATTTGGCAAGCCACACACCGGCATCGTTTCGTTCGTAAAACAAGTACCATTCACCGTTCTCGCGCCACGCCGCCGGTGTGCCGTATGGTCCCGCTGCGATCGGCTTCCCATCGGTCATGCGCACGTCCAGCGATCCCAACCGCTTCCAATCGACACCGTCCCGAGACGTCAATAATTGAGCCTGATCGTTACGTCCCTCGGCAAACATCCACAACGTGCCCTCTTCGTCGGGGACGATCATCATGTCTTCCACCCACAGGTCGCTCAGCAACGGGTTCTTGGCATACCGCTGCCAGGCGATTCCATCGTGGGAGGTTGCCAAGCCGAGTCGCCGCAAACCCTCGCGGGAACCGTCGTAGCCCGTATACCACATTCGCCACGCTGGCTGTCCTGGTGCAGCATGGGGATTCCGAAGAATCCAACCCCGCTCGCGGATCTTCGCATCCCATTGGCCCTCGCCGGCCGCCACAAAAATCGGATTCCCCTCGATAGGCCGAAAAGCCACGAGTTCCGCCGGGAAAGGTTCCGCGGCAATGGCCTGGGCACTGGATGCAACCAGCAACAATACAACTCGAAACCAGATTGACCAACCATGACGAAACATCGGTTCGACCTCGAAACAAATTGGAAACCCGCGGGTTCAATGATCCCATCCCCAGTCGCTCGTCCCGCACTCGCGACAGTGTACCAATTGGCTCATCTACGGAAATGTGTCCCGTGCACAGGCCTCACATCATCGGCTGCCGGTCGGTAACGGTGAAACGTCAGATGCCACGGAATGCTTCCGACAGTTTGCAGACGCTCCCCCGCTGGAACGTTCTTATATCGAAAACGTAAGAATTGATGCCATATCGAACCGGCATAATCACCTGTGGGGCGAACACGGGGCAGGAGAACGATGGGTGAAAGAATGAGACGATACGCGGCATAACGGAGTAGGGAATGAGGAAGGGCTGTCGAGGACACGAAGTTGAGCGAGTTCGGATTGTTACGGGCTTAGGCCGTAGCGATCATGTGGCCTGACAAAATCGAAAAGGAACCGGCCGGTACACGCCGTGATCCCGGCCTCAAAGTCGGCCCCCAAAACAGTCTGATTGTGGTATCGTTACCGTTTTGGAATGGCCAGGAACCGATGAATGTCTGAATCGCAGGAAAACCGCAACCTGAACGACATGAACCGAGCGTCGGCCGGACGTCCGCGGGCGTCGAGCGAGGGTGCGTACGAAATCAAGTTCCTGCTTGATCCATCGGTGGCCGAAGAAATTGTCGCGCGGGTTCGTGTCGAGATGCAACCCGATCCGCATTCCGATCCGCGCATGGTGGACGGCTATCAAATCAACAGCATCTACTTCGACACCGACGACCTGCGCGTATTTCGGCGTCTGTCCGGTTTTCGTCGCCGCAAGTTTCGCATTCGCCGCTACGGCGATAGCGAACGTGTGTTCCTGGAGCGGAAGGCCAAGTCTCGCGGCATCGTGCGGAAGCGTCGCACCGAAATCGATGACACCGAGCTCGACAATGTCCTCGCTGCGACAAGCGAACCAACGTGGACGGGTCATTGGTTCCATCAGCGGATTCTCAAACGCGAACTGCGGCCGGTCTGCCAGATCGCCTACGAGCGAATTGCTTTGGTGGGTACGTCTCAAGATGAACCCATCCGTTTGACCGTCGATCGCAACTTGATCTGCCGCACAGCGACGGGAGTCGCTCCGCAGAGGATGGAGCACGGCGAACCGCTGGCTCAGGATAAACGCGTACTGGAAATGAAATTCCGGACCGTGCTCCCGCCGATCTTCAACGCCGTCGTACGCGACTATCAGCTCACGCCCGGATCGGTTTCGAAATACCGGCTGGGGGTCGTGGCTTGCGGCTTGCATGTCGGACTGTACGGCGAACAATCTGCTGACGCGACTGCAGAGGATGGAGAGGACGGAGATCCTACGAATATTCGCTCAGCCTGAAAACGCGCACAGTTTGTTCCCTATGCCATGCGATTTCGAAGGCGGTCGACGGAGACGGGATGGTGCGTGTCGGGACATGAGGCGTTTGAAATAACGAGGAACCCTACGCTTGGATTGGCTGCATCAGATCACTTCGGATAGTTCGCAGATCGCGCCGCGTGACTTAGCCATGCGTTTGGTCGGTGCATGGATTGCCGGCTGCATCATTGTTTTCATTTATCGGGTTGCTCGTCGAGGCGCACCGGCCACCCCCGCATTGCAACCAACGCTTGTACTGCTGTCGATCCTCGTCGCCATGGTGACCCAGGTCATCGGCGACAATACGGCTCGCGCTTTCAGTTTGGTGGGCGCCCTTTCGATCGTCCGCTTTCGCACTGCGGTGGAAGATACGCTCGACATCGCCTTCGTGATTTTTGCCGTGGTGGTCGGTATGGCGATCGGCGCGAACCACTGGCTCGTCGCTGGACTCGGCACCCTCTTTGTCGGTACCGCAGCGATCGCGGTCCGGTATCGACCGGCTGCAAGCAACTGGTTTTCCGGCGAATCGACATTGCAAGTCCGTGTTGGCATTGGCCGCGATCCGAACGCGATTCTATCCGAGACGCTCGATCGCATGCTGTCGAAGCACGAGCTCGTCGCAGGCTCAACCGGACGCCAAGGCACGGCACTCGACTTGACCTACAAGATTCGCGTCCGCGAAGGAAAATCGCCGCAGGAATTACTCGACACGCTCAACAAAGTGGACGGAGTGCAAAGCGTCGAGATCCGACAGGCAGAAGAAAAATAACTCCCCATCCGACTCGCTTTTTGCGACGTAGCGCGGCACATGCCGCAACCAGCAACCAGGAACCCTCGCAATGAAGACGCATGTTCGTTTGTTAAATGGTCTCGCGGCATCGCTTGCCATGACGGTAGTGCTCGTATGGACCGCGGCGACAGTCGATGCCCAGGGCCCCGGTCGCGGGGGATTTTTCTTCGGTGGCGGACCCGGCGGCCCCGGCGGGTTCAACGTGTTCGTGATGGGAGGCCCCGTCAACCCGATGGCGCTCATCGGCATCCCGGAGGTCCGACAGGAACTGAACCTGGATGCCGAACTCACGAAAAAGATCGACGAGTTACTCGCCGAGCAACAGCAACAATCGTCGGCCGTGTTCGGATCGATTAATTTCCAGGAACTGCAGGACCTCGACCCCGCCGATCGCGACCGAATCATGAACGACGCGCGACTGAAGTCCGAGGAAATCACGCACAAATACGACGAGCGACTCCTGGAAACGCTACCGGCACCGCAGCGAGAGCGGCTTGAGCAACTTCGATTGCAACGCGAGGGCGCAGGCGCCTTCAGCCGTGACGACGTCCGGAAGAAACTCGCGATCACCGACGAACAAAAATCGCAGATCGAAAAAATCCAGGAAGCGGCCCGACCGAACTTCGGCGGATTCGGGCCGCCCGATTTCTCCCGCATCGAGGAACAACGCAAGAAAGCGTTGGTCGAAATCGTCGGCATGCTGAACGACGACCAGAAGGCGATGTGGCTGCAGCTCAAAGGCACCGACTTCACGTTTCCTGAACCGCAATTCGGACCGGGTCGAGGCGGTCCGCCGGGCGGCGGTCCCGATCGAAAACTCGTAGCCCAGTTCGACAAAGACGGCGACGGTCGGTTGAACACCGAGGAACGTGCCGCGGCGCGCGTCGCGGCCAAGGCAAGCGGCGGACCGGGCCGAGGCGGCCCGGGCGGTGGATTCGGACGCGGTGGCCGCGGCGGATTCGGAGGATTTCCTGGCGGACCGGGCGGACCTCCTGGCGGACCAGGCGGACCGGGCGGATTTCCAGGCGGACCGGGTGGACCAGGCGGGCCTCCGGGGTTTGGGCCTCGAGAGAACGCCGAGCCACCCAAGCCGGGACCTCGCGTCGCACCATCTGATGTCGTGAATTATCCCGACGCGACACTCTATGACCCGTTCGTCTTGCGAACCATCTTCTTCGAGTTCCCGCAGGAAGATTGGGAAGCGGAAATGGCGGACTTCTATCGCACCGACGTGACCGTGCCCGCCACCATGCGAGTCGATGGCAAGGAGTTCAACAATGTCGGCGTGCAGTTTCGGGGCATGTCGTCGTATTTCACCGTGGGTGCCGGCCATAAGCGATCGCTAAACGTTTCGATTGATGAAGCCAATCCGGATCAACGTCTGCATGGCTACAAGACCCTCAATTTGCTCAATGCTCACGAGGATCCCAGCTTCCTGCATACCGTGCTGTATTCGCATGTCGCACGACAATACTTGCCTGCACCGAAGGCAAACTTTGTGAAAGTAGTGATCAACGGCGAGTCCTGGGGCATCTACGTGAATGTGCAGCAGTTCAATCGCGAAATGCTGGATGAATGGTATCCCAGTTCGAAGGGAGCACGATGGAAAGTTCCGGGCAGTCCGGGTGCCAGCGCGGGCCTCTCGTACCACGGCGACAACGTTGCCGAGTACGAACGGCGATATACGCTCAAGAGCGGCGAAAGTAAGAAGGCGTGGAAGGCGCTGATGCAACTTTGCAAGACGCTGAACGAAGCGCCCATCGAGGAATTGGAAAAACAACTCGAGCCGATCCTCGATATCGACGGCGTGCTGCGATTCCTGGCGGTGGAAGCGGTGCTGATTAATAGCGACGGATACTGGGTGCGCGCGAGCGACTATTCGATCTTTCTCGACGACCAGGGTAAGTTTCACATCTTGCCGCACGACATGAACGAAGCGTTCCAGGCACCAATGGGCCCCGGCATGGGCGGCGGCCGTGGCGGTCCTGGTGGTGGCCCAGGTCGCGGTCCGGAAGGTCGCGGTCCGGAAGGTCGCGGTCCGGAAGGTCGCGGTCCGGAAGGTCGTGGTCCGGAAGGTCGCGGTCCGGAGGGTCGCGGTCCGGAGGGTAGGGGGCCACAAGGTCAAGGCGGCCGGGGATTCGGTGGACAGGGCTTTGGAGGGCAGGGCGGTCGAGGCGGTGTCGAACTTGATCCGCTCGTTGGACTCGACGATCCCAACAAACCGCTGCGCAGTCGCCTGCTGCAGGTTCCGAGTCTCCGTAAGCGGTACCTCGAATACGTGCGCACGATCGCCGAGAAATCCTTAACGTGGGATGAAATCGGTCCGATCGTGCAGCGGTACCGAACGTTGTTGGACGCCGAACTGGAGCGCGACACGCGCAAGTTATCTTCGTTGGAAGCGTTCCGTGCATCGGTTGCTGAAACGGTTACGCCGCCGGAGGGCGGACCGCGACGACAGGCTTCGAATCTGCGCACCTTCATCGAGCAGCGCCGCCAGTTCCTGCTGAATCATCCGGAAATCAAGAATTTGAAATCGGTGGAATAACCGCGCTGAAATCGTTCGCCACTTCATCTCACCTTCAGGAGCCTCACTCTTCATGCTTGAAGCCATTGGAGACATCGCACTCATGAGTCGCTTGGCAGCAAACGCGAGGCTTGCAAGGCGAACACTTGCGAAGTTGGCCGGCATTGTCCTCGTCTTGATGGCGGTCGCTGTGCAGGCGCAAGAGTCACAGGGCGAGAACGCAACGTCCAAGAAATCCGACGACGCCACGTCGGCCTATGTTGACCAGGCGATTCCCGGTTGGACCGTTCGGATGCACCGGCAGTTGCTCACGAAAGAGCCGGAGCGTTCCGCAACAGCACTGCGGCTGCTGCGGCAGCAGTTGGATGAGATTGAAAAGATTGTGCCAGCCGAGTCTGTCAAATTGCTGCGGCATGTTCCGATGTGGCTCTCACCGACCTATCCGGGCATCGGACCGACCGCGGAGTATCATCCCGACGCCGGTTGGCTGCGAAACAACGGACGCCCCGAGGCGATGGCGAAGGCAATCGAGTTCACCAATGTGCTGATTTTCGAAGCCGAAGTGAAGCGGATGCCTGCCTTTGTGCTGCATGAGCTCGCACACGCTTTTCACGATCGCGTGCTGGGCTTTGATCATCCCGAGATTGTGAAGTGCTTTGAACAAGCCCGCGACTCAAAGAAATATGATGCCGTCGAACGTTACGACGGCAAGATCGAGCGATCATACGCGATGGCGAACCACAAGGAGTACTTCGCCGAATTAACGGAATCGTTTTTCGCCCGCAACGACTTTTTCCCCTTCACGCGCGAGCAACTGAAAAACTTCGATCCGAACATGGATCAACTGCTGGCGAAGGTCTGGGACACTCCCAAGCCCGATTCGCGGTCATGCAGTTGGAACGTCACCCCGCCGCCCGCACAACTGCAGGTCGATCCCTTCTACAAGAAGTACACGCAAGTGGAAGGCTTTCCGATCGTCGCTTCGCAAACGGTAAACGACTATGCGATCAAGGAAGCGGCGCATCTGGTGAACTTGATGCTGGCTCAACGGCCGGATGTGCGACGGGCAATGATCCAAAGCGGTTCCAGAATGTGCATTTTGGCTTACAACGAATTCACCACCGACCTGCCTGAATTCGCTCGATTTCAACCCAAGGATTTCTGGGACGCGCGTGCTCGCGGCACCGGCGGGTCGGCTACCGACCCGTATTGCTCTTGTGGCGAGGAGAATTTACTCGGTTACGACGGCGATCCATACAGCGCCGAATGCATTCTGATCCACGAATTCGCCCACAACATTCACCTTCGCGGACTCGTCGCGCTCGACCCGCTCTTCGATCACCGTCTGAAGTCGTGTTACCAGCGCGCTTGCGGTAGCGGACTTTGGAAGGGCACCTATGCATCGACGAACCACCATGAGTATTTCGCTGAGGGCGTGCAATCGTGGTTCGACAACAACCGCGAAAACGATCACGATCACAATCACGTGAACACGCGCGACGAACTGGTCGCGTATGATC
>JBJOLO010000192.1:0-3248 GCA_046045565.1 Planctomycetota bacterium
GCAGTGGACGCGCCGTTAACGGCTGATGCCGAAGAAGAAGCTGAAGTTCTGGATATTGTCGGTGGGGGCGTGCGTGACCGGCACAGCAAAGTCGAACGCCAGCGGGGCAGGACCCATCGCCGGAATGTTGAATCGCAATCCGAAACCGGGCGCGACACGGAAGTTTGATCCGATGATCTCGACCTCCCGCTCTGTGGTACCGTAATCGCAGAAGAAAACGCCCTTCACCATGTCATCTGCGGTGATCGGGAAGTAATACTCCACCGAGCCCAGGAAGCGGAACTGTCCACCGACGATCACGCCTCCGTTCACCGGCGATGCGCCGCGGAAATCGAAACCTCGCATCGTCGAGAAACCACCGGAGAAGTAGTTCTCGAAGATCGGGGTCTGCGATCCGGATGCGCCCACGCGGAAACTGAAGCCGAGCGTATGGCGTCCCGAACCGTCAGGACGTTCCCGGATCAGATAATACTTGCGGTAGTCGATCTCGCCGCGCGGGTAATCATACGAGCCGAAAACCTGCTCGTACGACAACTCGATGTAATGCCCCTCTGTGGGGAAGAACGGAATGTCTCGAGTATCGTGCACCAGCGTGACTTTCGCTCCATACAAACCATGATCGCCCACAGCCGAATCAAGTTCCGGCACGCCGACAACTCGTGGATTGCTGATCACGACATCTTCGAGCCGCAACGAACCGCTGAGTGACAGGTCGGAGGTCAGACGGTAGCCGAGTCCGAAGCGGCCTCCCATTCGTTGTTCCGACCAATCAAAAAAGCGGCGGTTGTAGAAAAAGGCGCTCGCTTGGAAACTCACGGGCGAGTACCCGAACAAGTACGGCTCCGTGAATTGAATCATGTACCGCTGCACTTGGTTGCCGGGCGCCGCTTCGAGACGAAACCCTTGCCCCGCTCCCCGAAACGCGCGACCGTCAATCACCTCGTCAAAATTACGCGGCAGCCGCTGCCAATCAAAATTTCGCTCATCGATCACCAATTGCCCGGTCACGCCCGCGTCCGAGTTCACGCCGACGCCAATCGAAAAGCGTCCGGTTTGCGTCTCGGTGACGATCGGCTGCAGGTCGGCCCAGTTCTCGGGCAACTCCGCACCTTGTGTTCCGAACGGATCGAAAGGCTGCGCAGCTCCCGCCGCGTTTCCATTCGGATTCAACATATCGAGTTGCGGACCCGGGGGTTGCTGAGCCAACATGCCTCCGGGTGCCGTCCCGTTGGCGGGGGTGCTGTACGGATTCGCGGGAGGAATTCCCGTTCCGTAACCGGGCGCGGCGGCGCCACCGTTGTAACCCCCGTTCGCGCCCGTATTGCTGCCATTATTCAGCGGTGTGGAGCCGCCGCCGTAAGACGATCCGCCGTATGCTGGCGGGGGACTGCCTGTTCCCGGTTGCGGTCCGTATGGTCCGGGATTCTGACCGCGAATGACGAACTCCGATTCCGCATCAGCCGGTGCCGTGTTGCCCGCTGCAGCACCCGGCGCCGTGTTGCCATAAGTTGTGCGGCCTGCTGACGGCGCGGCGGCGGGCACGGGCGTCGTTCCCGGAGAGGGCGACTTGGTAGGATTGGTTGTCGGGTAGGCAGTACCCGGAGCGTTCGGCGCGGCGGTCGAACGATCGGAGACGGTTGGGGGCACTGGCGTCGAGGCCGTATAGAGTTCGGGGGCTGGCGTCCGCAGGGACGTGCAACCGCTGATCACCAAGGCGATGACGCCGCACACCGCAGCCCACCTGCCTGGTTGAGCTCGATGTGATTCGCTCGATGTTCGTCTGCGACGTTCTGTCATCAATGGCCCCAGATTTCGATGCGCCCGCTTGTTTTGGTTCGACCAGCGAGTTCGATCAGCGATACGTTGTGGAACCGGCTCGAGGTTTCGGACGCTCCACGAGCGTCTCGGTTCGTTTCTGCACATCGGGCGGCACAACCACAATTTGCGGTTGATTCGCTTTGCTGCGATCCAGCTCAAACAGCTGCGACGCCTTGATCCGACTTTCGCTCGCTCGAAGCTCGCGCACATCAATCAAATCGCCCGGCCGCAGCGACATCCGATTCAGCACGGTGCTGTGACGCGTGTGCGGATTCTCGCCTTCGATCTTCACATTCACCATTCCGACCCGGAACGGTTCGCCTTCCTGCACCTTGTAAACCAGATCCAGCACACCCGGCTCCTCCGAGAAACGGGGCGAAGCCTGAATGTCGGCGAAGATGTATCCTTTGCCGCCGTAGGTATCTTTTAACGAACCAATGTCCCGATTCATCTTCGATTGGTTGAAGTACGAACCCGATTTCAGCTCGAGCTTCCCCATTAACTCATCGGTGACGAACTTATCGTTGCCGGCAATCGACACATCACGAATGACGTAACGAGGTCCCTCGTCGATCACATAATTCACCGTCGCATACGCACCGGTCTCGTCATATTGGATTTCACGACCCACGCGAGCCCGGAAGTAGCCCAGGTTGCGATAGTATCCGGTCAGCCGTTCGATGTCCTCATCGACTTTCTTCTTGTCGAGCTTCCCGCTGAAAATCGAATACCATTTCAAGAACCCGGGCTTGGCCTGGATCTGCGTCTTGAGTCGCTCGTCGGTGGCGATCGTGTTTCCCTCGAATTGAGTGGTCACAATTCGCGTGACCTGCCCTTCGCTGATTGAGTACTTCACGCCGCGATCATTCGGAGAATTGCCTTCCGCGATCATCACTTGGGTTTTGGGGTAGCCTTTATTGCGATAGAACTCCTCCAGCTTTCGCCGGCCTTCTTCGACGAGATACTGGTTGAGCGGATCGCCTTGTTTAATGTCCACCTGCTTGAGCAATTGCTTGTCTGAGAATCCGCGATTGCCAAGGAACTCGATGTAGTCGATGGTCGGCCTTTCGAAGACCTCGAAAAACACCACCACGCCGCCCTCGGCAGGCTGCGTGAACGTCCGCACGTCGCGGAACAGACCGTCTTTCATCATGCGCCGGACATCGGCCTGCACGAGGTCGAGATCCAACTCTCTGCCGCGGCGTGTTTTGAGATACGCATTAATCTTATTCAGGCTGACCCGCTGATTGCCCTTGATCTTGATGTCAACCACGATCGGTCGCTCACCAGACGGTCCGCTTGGCTCCGGCTTACCCAGCGACAAGGCGGGATCAATGGCCGGCGGCGCGCGATTTAACGCGGGCTCCTGCGCGGCAACTGTCGAAGCCATCAGCAAACCACTGACCAGCACCGCAGCAGCGGCGATGAAG
>JBJOLO010000322.1:0-2886 GCA_046045565.1 Planctomycetota bacterium
GGCAGAAAGTCTATGACCTGCCCCAGTTGGGACGGGAAAGCCGCGGGCGCGCTATCGTGAATCTGTTGAATCTTTCCGAAGGTGAGTCGATCGCCGGCTGTATCGCGGTACGGGACTTTAATCTGCCCGGACATTTCTTGACGATGTGCACCTCCAAGGGGCTGGTGAAGAAGACATTGCTCGAGGCCTATAGCCGTCCCAAGAAGGGCGGCATCATCGCGATCAAGTTGCGTGAAGACGATGCTTTGGTGGGGGTCGTTTTGACCAAGCCGGGCGACGAACTGATTATGTCGTCGGCCAACGGCATGGCTATCCGGTTCCGACAGACCGACGCGCGGCCGATGGGAAGAAACTCATCGGGAGTCAAAGGTATTTCGCTGCGATCCGGCGACGAAGTCGTGGGGATGGTCGTTGCGGATCCGAGCGCAACGCTGCTGACCGTTTGCGAAAAGGGGTACGGAAAACGCACGCCCTTCGGTCCGAACTTGCCCTACGTAGCGGGGCCGGACGAGGAAGCTGTCGGTGAAACGGTGGGAGGCGACGAGGACGGCGAGACCGTCAGCGAAGCGTCTGCCGTGGAGCCCGATGAGGTGATCGACGAGTCTTCCGAGGAGTCTGAGGACGATGCGTCGTCGGCGACCCGCTACCGAACGCAGCGGCGCGGCGGGAAGGGGATTCGCGATATTAAAACCACGGCGCGGAACGGTAAGGTGGTTGCCATTCTCCGCGTCGACGACACGGCTGAAGTGCTGATGATCACAGCGCGTGGAAAAATCCAGAGAATTGCCGCGAGTGATCTCAGCGTGATCGGACGGAACACGCAAGGTGTTCGCATCATGACACTCGATGATGCTGATACCCTGGCTGCGGTCGTTTGCGTTCCTCGCGAAGAAGAAGCGGCTGTGGAGGACAAGGTGCCCGGATCGAATGGACCTGATGCGCCTGGTCCCGAGTCGACCGGCCCAGATTCAGCCGGCCCAGATTCAGCCGGCCCAGGGGCAGGGGAGCCTGATTCGCCAAGCAACGATTCGGCGTAACCGCGACTGCGGTCCCGGTCACGGGAGCGAAGCTGCGGGCGCGTCGTGGGAATGGGGCGGATCGGCCGTCGCAAACGGCGATCCGCGTGAGGAAGGCAGAGGCGATATGCGATCGGCACTGATCACCGGCATCACGGGGCAGGACGGGGCGTATTTGGCCCGGTTTCTTCTCGATCAGGGTTACGTGGTACACGGGATGGTGCGTCGATCCAGTTCGGAGAACTTCGAACGGATCGATTCCATTCGCGAGCGGATTCAACTGCACCAAGCCGATTTGCTCGACCAGTTATCGCTGGTCCGGCTGCTGGAGCGGACTCAGCCGGATGAGCTCTACAATCTGGCGGCTCAAAGTTTCGTTCCCACCAGCTTTGAGCAGCCGTTGCTGACGGGCGAGTTCACAGCGCTGGGGGTGACTCGCGTGCTGGAAGCGGTTCGCACGGTGAACCCGAAAATCCGTTTCTATCAAGCCAGCAGCAGCGAGATGTTCGGTACCGTGCGCGAGGAGCCTCAAAACGAGCAGACGCCGTTCTGGCCGCGGAGCCCGTATGGCGTAGCGAAAGTCTACGGCCATTGGATCACGGTCAATTACCGGGAGAGCTACGATTTGTTTGCCTGCAGCGGGATTCTGTTCAATCATGAGTCGCCTTTGCGAGGCAAGGAGTTCGTGACGCGAAAAATCACGGCGGCTGCGGCCCGAATCAAGTTAGGGCATCAATCGAAATTGCGACTAGGCAATCTCGATGCGCAGCGAGACTGGGGATTCGCCGGCGATTATGTTCGGGCGATGTGGTTGATGTTGAATCACGATCGTCCCGACGATTTCGTGATTGCCACGGGCGTTAAGCATTCGGTCCGGGAGTTTGCCGAGTGCGCGTTCGCTCGACTGGGGCTTGATTATCGCGAGCACGTGGAAGTCGATCCGGAACTGTATCGTCCGGCAGATGTCCACACGCTGTGCGGGGACGCATCCAAAGCGCGACGAGAACTGGGGTGGACGCCGGAGGTGTCGTTTCAGGAGTTGGCCGAGCAAATGGTCGATGCCGACTTGGAGCGAGCTCAGCGAGGATGGGCGTAACGGCGATGAAGGCTTTGATTACCGGTATCACCGGATTTGTCGGGCCGTTTCTGGCGCGGTGTCTCGCCGACGCAGGACATACCATCGTCGGTACGTCGTTGAGTGCCGAAATGCGGGCTCGTCGATCCGGCGAGCCTTTCGATTTGAATTCCGTCCCGGTACTCGCCTGGGATGTTTCGCTACCGCCGTCGCCTGAAGTCGAATCGCACATTGCGGCGTTTGCGCCCGATGTGATCTTTCATTTGGCTGCGATGAGCATCCCGGCGGATTGCGGTGATTCGGATCCGACGGAGCAGGCGTGGCGCGCGAATGTAATCGGAACGCAGCGGGTGTTGGAACTGCTTGAACGCTTGCCGCAGCGGCCGCGGTTGCTGTTTGTCAGTACGAGTCAAGTTTACGCCGCCGTGACGCGGGAGCATGCAATCGTAAGCGAGTCTGCACCGCTTGGGCCTACCTCCGGATACGCCAAAACGAAACTGGCGGCTGAGCAACTGATCGGCGAGGCGGTGAAGATGCGGCAGATCGAGGCGGTGATTGTGCGTCCATTCAAACATACGGGGCCCGGACAATCGTCGCGGATGATGGTGCCGGAGTGGGCGAGCCAGTTTGCGCGAGGCGTTGAGCCGGTGCTGATCCGATGTCGGGACAGCTACGTCGATCTTTGCGATGTGCGCGACGTGGTGCGAGCCTATTGCCTGTTGGCCGAGTCGCGACAGTGCGGGCCCGTTTACAATGTGGGCAGCGGCGTCGCCCGTCGCGCGGGCGAGATCTTTG
>JBJOLO010000071.1:0-3947 GCA_046045565.1 Planctomycetota bacterium
CACGCCTGCAGGGCACGCCGCACGCGCATCGCACACCCGCACATCCGGCGATGAATCGTTCACGAGCTCCCAAGCGGCCAAAACCGCCTGCCCGCTCCACCGCATGCCGCCCTCGCACAGCCTCCCCGAAACCGGTAGCCGTGCGACATGCAAGCATCACCGAACCCCAAATCGGTATCGAATCCACCGTGATCCGATCTTCATCCTGAGCCGCTAACGACTGGCTGGTCCACGTAGTGAAACTTTGAGAATCGACCGATTTCCGCCGGAACCACGGATTGCGGGGAGAAACCCGCGATTGGGGCCAGCGCCGGCAAGATTTTCCTAACTCGCCGATCCCTCTTGACCCGTTCGGTCGAAATCCGTAATGTCTGCTCCCAGATACGGCGCCGTAGCCAAGTGGTAAGGCAGTGGATTGCAAATCCACCATCCCCGGTTCAAATCTGGGCGGCGCCTCTTTTTTTCTTCCCGGCCTGTTCATGAGCCGGATGATCGCAAACGTTCACGGGTCCTCTTCGGGGGACCACGGGGCGTTCGTATCACGAATCAGAGGTTGCGCAGCGTGCGTCCCGGGCAAATGACGAGCAGAGGAATGGGATCGCTCGATTGATACGGCGTTTAGCGAGCCACGCGGGCTACGAACTTGCCGCCAATCTCCTGGTAGTTCCCGATTTCGCGACGACGCAGAATCTCCATCGCCATCTGGATCCTTTGATTCCCCGCACGTGGCAACTGCACAGCAATGTAAGGCGTGGTAATCTTCCGATCCGTCATCAGGCAGATGCCGCTCTTTGAAATGTTGCAGCTGATCGTCACAAATGGCTGTTCCACCGGCTGCATCTGTTCGTTCAACGGGAGCGTGATAATCGGCACATTCACGACCTTGCGGGGATGCAGACGATTTTCGTTCTGCAAGCCTCCGGCGCCGAGTTGCCGCGTCTTTTCCACGAGATCATCCGAGGGTGGCGGAATGCTGTTTTCGTCGAACCGGAACGCGGTCGGCTGGACGTTGGCTCGAACCTCGGGCGGACACTCCTCGCGAAGCGTGATTTGGTAAGCCGACTGGCAGTCGGGACAAACCAATTCGCCGGTGAGTTCCACTGCTCCGAAGTGATGCTCGGGCAATGACTTTCCGCAACTTACGCACGACATCGACATGGCGTTCCTTCTCTCGATCTTCACGAGCCACGAACTCGTCGGACTCCGCCTCGACAGCGCCGTCACTTCTCGTGTCGACCGGAGCCCGTTGTTGTTAAACCATAGCTCGTGATTTCACCCCCGTCAGGCATCTTTCGCCACTCAGTGAAATACTCCCCGCATCGTGCCTGCTATGCCGTGCAAAACGTCCGACTGGGACCTTTTTTCTCCGAAATTCTCAGGCGTTCCCCCCATCCCACGACTTGCCAATCGAAACCAGGCCGCATGAATAATCCGGCGGCATTCTTGCCCGTCGATTCGGTCTGAGACCGCGTGCCACCACGTCGGGCCACGATCATAACTTGTTCGGTAGCGACCTCGTTCTGCGGCGAGATCCTGGCCGACGCGTTGGAACTCAGGCGATTTTTGCTAGAATTACGGACCTTCAACGATCCTTGATCCCCGTAGGAGTAATGCAGTCCGATGAGCGACCCGGCCCAGGTTCAGATCCGTGGAGAACCGATCTCCGCCACGAAATGCAAATTCAACGTCGATCGCCCACTCTACCCGGGCAAATCGTATTACTTCGCCAACGCCGAAGCCGCAAAAGGTTCGCCGCTTCCGGAAGCCTTGTTCGCGATTTCGGGGATCTCCAGCGTCCTGATTTCCCACGACTCGCTGACCATCGGCAAGGGGACCGGCGACGATTGGCCTGTCATCGGCAAACAGATCGGAGCCGCGATTCGGGCTCACATCGCCAGCGGCCAACCTGCCGTAGCTACGAACGTGGCCAACGCCTTGCCATCAGCCGACGATATTCGCGCGCGTGTCGAAGAAGTCCTGCAAACGCAGGTTAATCCGTATGTCGCCTCGCACGGCGGAGTCATCCGGCTGATCGATGTCCGCGACAACACGGTCTACCTCCAGATGGGCGGCGGATGTCAAGGCTGCGGCATGGCAACCGCGACACTCAAGCAGGGTGTCGAAGTCGCAATCCGAGCAGCAGTACCCGAAGTCGGCGACATCCTGGACACCACCGACCACGCTGCGGGCCGCAATCCGTACTACGCGGCCACCGGTCGATAGTCTCCCATCTGAGTGCCACTGCCAGCCATGACCCCACAGGTCATGGCTGACAGTGTCTGATTGCACCAACAAAGTTGGAACGGCTCACCCACTCCCTAACCAGCCCTGGGGACTGGCCAACCAGCCCTGGGGACTGGGGTGAAAATGCTGAACAAGGGCATCGAAGCAGTTGGCTCTTCTTCTTTCTTGCCACAATCAGAGGTGAACACATCTGGTGTCACCTCACCTCAAATCAAAGTTCCAACCCAGCCCCGATGCAGATTGGGGACTGCCTCGGCAGTTCCTGCTTCTGTGGTGCGATCTGGCAGTTCCGGCTCGGGTGCCACTGACAGTCGGATTCTTCTGGTACGATTACGAACCACAACTTCAATGCATGGTTCATCAACGCAGCCGGCAACACAGATGTCGATCCTGGTTCTCGGTTCGATCCATATTGATCTCGTCGTGCGAGGCAAACGATTGCCGGCGCCAGGCGAAACCGTGACCGGCGGCAGTTTCTCGCGCGGCTTCGGCGGCAAAGGGGCCAACCAAGCCGTCGCCGCAGCACGACTTGTAAAAGACGCAACTCGACACCTCACCGCAAATAACGCCCCGCTAACCCCATCTTCATCTCCTCCGTTCGTAACTCCATGGCCGGTCACCATGCTCGGTGCCGTGGGCGACGATGAGTTCGGTCGCGAATGCCTTGCCAAGCTGACTCGCGAAGGCATCCAGGTGGAATACATCAAAACCATTCCTGACACGCCCACCGGATTGGCACTCATCGCCGTAGACGAGGTCGGACGCAACCAGATCAGCGTCGCATCCGGAGCCAGCGGCTGTCTGAACGCCGGCGACGTCGAGACGATCCCCGATCGTTGCTTTGTGCCGGGCGGAATCTTTCTCGCATGCCAGGAAGTGCCTTTGCCGGCTGTGTGGGCGGGACTGCGTCGAGCTCGACGCGCGGGCATGATCACCGTGCTGAATCCCGCACCCGCCGTCGCCCCGTTGGCTCGCGATGTGGCCGCACTCATCGATTGGATTATTCCCAACGAACACGAAGCCGCGATCACGGCCGGTCTCGATCCATTCCCTCCACCCGCCTGCGATGCGAGCGGTCCTGCTGTGAGCCGACGCGAACCCACAGTAATCGAGTGCGACGCGATGGAACACGACGCGATGGTACGAGGTCAGCGCGCAGCCAAGCGGCTGGTCGATATGGGATGCCGCAACGCGATTACGACGCTAGGCGAACTGGGGGGAGTGGTATGGGGCGAGTATTGCGAGCGATATCCGGCGTTCGCCGTCCGTGCTGTCGACACCACGGCAGCGGGAGACGCTTTTTGCGGAGCACTCGCCGTCGCTCTGCAGGAACGCCGTCCACTGCCCGATGCCGTGCGTTTCGCGGCCGCCGCCGCGGCGCTCACCGTGACACGGACCGGTGCCCAGTCGTCACTGCCAACCCGTGCAGACTGCCTGGAACTTTCCCAGCTTTCTGAGGCTTGAGGCCTCAGAAAACCAAGCTCACCTGGCAGTGCCACCCCGATCTGGCAGTTCTGGCTCGGGTGCCACTGCCAGCCATGCCCCAACAGGTCATGGCTGACAGTGTCAGATTGCACCACCCAAGTTGGAACTGCTCACCCACTCCCCAACCAGCCCTGGGAACTGGGGTGGAAATGCTGAACAAGGACAACGAAGCAGTTGACTCTTCTACTTTCTTGCCAGAATCAGAGGTGAATACGTCT
>JBJOLO010000076.1:0-3105 GCA_046045565.1 Planctomycetota bacterium
AGGGATCGGTTGGGTCGGGAACCACATCACTGGTCGAACTGACTTGATACCAGCGAAACACCGGCACCGGGTTCGAAATCCCGACATATTGCTGTAATCCGCTGAGGACAACCCAATCGCCGCGGCGCAACTGAATATCGATCGGCGGTCGGCCGGGCTTGGTCTGCAATGTTAGCTCGCCACCCTGAAATGCCGTGTTCGGCGGCAGCACCACGTTTAATACTCGTTCGTTGTCCGGCTTCGGAAACATCGACGTCGTTGCGAAGGCCGGATCTCGATTTGCAACGACCACAATCGAGAGCGTATAGAAATCGCTGACGATCTGACCGGCCGAGAGCGACTCCATCTTCGGAACGATCGTTGCAAACCACGACAATCGTCCGTCAGAGAGTCGCTTCACCGGCATCCCGGCCACGTTGCTGAAGACGGGCTGAGCCGGCAGTTTCAAATCCGACGGTCGATCGAACGTGGTCTCATCCTGCGAAGTGAAAACCTCTCTTGCTTGCTCGCGATCAATCAAGCCGGCGGGATTTCCGTTGGGTAACAAGGCCGAGGGCACCGTAATCCGCCGCATGAAGACCTGCGAATTCGGTACGTACGGAAAAACGCTGTCGCCATTGACGGCAGCGAAATTGGGATCGATGCAAAACGGTTGGACCGGATCATACGCAAACCCTCCACCACTCGCGCCCGCGATCAACCATGTCCGCGGATTGCAGTATCCGCGCATCTGAAATTCTCGCACCCAATTCAGCCCGTTTCTGGCTGCCCGATCAATCGTCAAACCATCGCGTGCACTCTTTGCGGCTACCGGTAGGAGAATGGCTACGCCTAACAAGCCAATCAGGAGCACACCCACCGAGAACAGCACTTCCAGCAAACTGATACCGCGCCGCCCCCCTTTCCGTCCGGCAATGCGTTGATAAGAAATCGCAGCGAACTGCTGGCTCGACTGCCGTCCACGGTTCCTATCAACCAGCGCAACCAACTTCTTTTCTTGATGACTCGCAGCCATTGGTTAGCCTCCACCTTTGGTCTGCGCCGTGCGAACGAATTGTCGGCATTCGAAGATATTGTCAAAAAAGTTCGTGGTTGTCGGGTTCCAAATGTTTTCCGCCGTCACAACCCGACCAGTACGATGCCCGACCGAAATCCATAGGCTCGAATTGTCTTGCAAGTTCCCGGGGTAGCTCGGCGACACCAGCGATGGATTCGTTGGTTCACCCGCTGGATTCAAGGGCGGGATCACATCGGCTTGGCCGGCCAACAAGAACACATCACCCATGGGGTTCACCATCGTGCCGCGCGTATAGATTTGAGTCACTTGGCCGCTGGGCGCGAACATGATTGCGATCGCCGCGGTATCAGGCAGCACGGGGCCGAACGCATTGGGAGCGTTCCAGCCATCGAAATCGACACCCAGGGCGCCGATGCCCGATCGGCTCAAATCGACAGCAATGCCGGTCGGCAGGTCGAGTGGCGTCGTGCTCGATTTGCGCGGGGGGAAGTAGACCTGGAACGGCATGTCGCGATCGAGGACGGGCAACGTCATCGAACTATCGGCAATCAGAAGCGTCGCCTGTAGGTATTGATCGTCGCCCTGATTTGGGTTCGCTTGAAATACACACGGATAGACTTGTTCGCGAAAACTAAAACGAATCCAGAGCCGATCTCCCACCTTGGCAAGGTAGGGGATCATGTTATTGCTCTTGGAACCAACCAGCGCTTGGGCGTTTGTGAACTTGATGATGTATTGATTTGTTCCACTGGTAAGCCGCGCCGTTGCATCGAGAAAGTCGCCTGAATAGGGCGGAGGCACCTCGGCCAGAAAAATCTGACTGCAGCGATTGTTATTCAGACGTTCGCTATCTCGTTCGAGCCAGATTCCGCACGGTCGGTCGCGTTCCAGCGCCTTGGCTTTTGCAGCTGCCACCATGGCACTGAGTTGCCTCGTCGCTTCACGAATCTTCCGATCGCGGAACTGTGGCATAATCACTGGCACCGCAACTGCAATCATCAGGCCGGCAATCAGCACGACCATGAGCAGTTCCAGCAAGGTGAAACCTCGCTGCGATTTTCGATCTCTGCCAGTTGAATTCATGAAGCACATACCGCTCGAAAAACTATTTCACTTCAACCCAGTGGTTGTGAATATTGTCTGCGTAACCTGATCCGTTCAGCACGGTTCCGATCGGTTGCAAGCTGGTGTTGTTGGGGTCACCAAAATACGGATCGTTGTTGAACGGAGAGTACGGATCGTTATTGATTCGTGCGTACCGAATCGTGCCGCGAAAGATATCGGCGATGCCATCCGAACCGGCCGAATAGACCAGCGGGAACAACAAGAAAGGATCGTTGGCCGGATTCGCGTCTTTCCATCGCATGTCAACCTTGAACGGATCGAACTCATCGGCTTGTGTTGCATCGGGGAACACATCGGGAGGGCGTTGTCGCGCTGACATGAACCCGAGGTTGCCAGGAGGCAACCGACCAAAACCGGGTGCCCAACGCAGGAAGTCGATCGGATTCCCCCAGGCATCAAGAATCTCCCGCATCCCGTCCCGATCCAAATCGCCAATCTCCGAAGGCACAAAAAAATCGATCGCTCGATTCGAGCCCTCTTGGATTGATGACATGATCAGATAGAGACATTCCGAGCCTTCGAAATCTTGCGTCCAAGTCGGTCTGACTTTACGCAAATAGGACTTGTACGTTGCGGTCGGCTTGACCCACACCGGGGGATCGGAGAGGTCGGTCTGACGGTCCGGTAATTCGATACGCATCAATTCACGCAAAGCCAGCAACCGGACGGAGGCTGCTTGCGCCGGTGACGTTCCAGGCGGGATCGGATTGATAAAGGGCACCGACCTGCTGCGATACGAATCCCAACGATCCATCAGGAACTGGTCGATCTTCGCAATTTGAGCTTTCGTGCGTTGTCCCTTCGCATCTTCGAGTACCCCGAACATCGCAAACGAAACCGCGCCTGCCATGAGCGCGATGAACGCCATCACGATCAGCAGTTCGACGAGCGTGAATGCTGTGTGATGTTTGCGGTTGCGGTTCATTCGTAAAACTCGTTGCGATAATTCGTTTGGACGATCC
>JBJOLO010000200.1:0-2981 GCA_046045565.1 Planctomycetota bacterium
GCCGTGTTCGGTAATTCGGCACGGTCGAGCGATCATGAACATCTACTCTATACTCCCCTGGGTCGGCGCGGTGGCGAGCCTTGTGATTCTCGCGCTGCTGTTGCGTTCCTCTTCCAAAACAGCGGAGTCGCGGCGATTGGCCGAGCTTTCTGAGCCGGGCAACGAAACGCCGGAACATGTTGCTACCGATGACGCGGATAAATTCGAACGCGCCAAGGGCCACTCGATCGACCAGGTCGCGGATGCAAAGCTGAAAAAAGAAGAGGCAAAAAAGCATTTGCGAAACCGGTTGGTGCAGGCCGGCCTGTACAGCAAACAGGCTCTTTTCATTTTCCACGTAGCCCGTGTGGCAACGTTCCTGACACCGCTGCTGATCGGTTTTTTTGCCGCAAGCATGGAGTACGTGACGCTGCCCGTCGGTCTGGCGATCGGCGGCTTCATCAGCGTCGTCGGCACCTTAGCGCCTTCTTTTTACCTTGACCATCTTAAACGGTCCCGCCAAACAAGAGTTCGCCGCGCCTTGCCCGATGCACTCGATCTGCTGATGATCTGCCTGGCCGGCGGAGCCAGTCTTAGTTCCGCGATCTCTCGCGTCGCCCACGAACTGTCCACTGCGCATCGAGGACTCGCGCTGGAACTGGCCATCGTCGAGCGCGAGACGCACCTCGGACTATCGACCGGTGAAGCCATGCGATCGTTTGCAAACCGGTATGACTTGGAAGAACTTCGCAGCCTTGCCGCGGTCATCAACCAGGCCGAGCGATTCGGCTCCAGCATCTCTCAAGCACTGGAGGTCTACGCCGACACCTTGCGAACTCGTCGGAGTCAACATGCCGAAGAGAAAGCGCAAAAAGCGGTTGTGAAAGTCATTTTCCCGACGCTGTTTTTCATTTTTCCCGCCATCTTCATCGTGGTCATCGGACCAGCGGTGATCAACATTTACAAAGCCATATCCCATGGAATGCTCAAGTAAGCCGCTTTCACTTCGAGTCTCAAAGCCACGCCGCCCTTCGCGGCGCGACGCCGGGGTCGTGATTGAATTGGCGATCACCCTGCCGCTGCTGCTGTTCGTCGCGATTGGCTGTGCCGACCTGGGCCGATTCGCTCACTACTATATCGCCGTCGGAAATGCCGCCGAGGCGGGTGCGCTGTTCGGTTGCATGCATCCGGTGACGCCAGCCACGCGAGCAAACTGGAATGCGCGGATTCGGGAGACGGTAACCGACGAGATGGCGAACGTGCTCGGATACGACGAAACCCGCCTCACGATCCCCGATCCGCAATTGCTGAGCGAAACGACGTCCAACTTCCATCGCGTGCGAGTGGAAGTCACCTATCGCTTCGAGATGATTGTTGACTGGCCCGGCATTTCCCGGGAACACGACCTGACACGCGCCGTGGAAATGCGAGTCATCCGATGAACGCCCCCGCCACCAATCCGAACTGCCTCGGCAGCACGCTGCGGGATGACAACCGTCGTACCGCTCAGCGATCGCGAAGACCATGCCGACGAAGATGTCGCCGCGGTGCCACACTGGTAGAGGCCGCCATCACGACGATTCTGTTTTTTTACCTCGTGATCGGCATGATTGACGTTTCGCTGCTGGTGCAACGCCACAACGGTTTGACCCACGCCGCACGGACACTTTGTCGTGAATGCATCGTGCATGGAGCACTGGCAACCGAGTTGGGTGTATGGGGGCCGGGTGAATACAATTCCTTGGCAAGTGCCTCCACACCGATCACCGAGGCCCTACGCCCGCATCTTGCCGGTATGAATCCCGAGGAAGTCACCGTCGTCGTGCAGTGGCCCGACGGAGGGAACGATGTCCGGGACGACCACCGCGTTCGCGTCATTCTTGGTACGACCTATCGACCTGTCTTCACTGCCATTTTCGGCGTGAATCGCGAAGTGGTATTGGAAGCGGAATCGATCATGCCGATTACCCATTAACCGGGAGACCCAGACATGAAAACCTCCAACAGAATCAGTCACCGCTCTCCCGAAAATTCGCGTGTCGAGCGAACCATTCCCGCAGACCACACCCGACCAGGCCTTCGTCGCCGACGAGGATATATTCTGGTTTGGGTCGCGATGTTGCTAGTGATCTTTCTCGGACTACTCGGCATCGTGATCGATTACGGATTGCTGGTCGCTCAACAACGGCACGTGCAAAGCGTCTCCGATGCAGCGTCCCTGGCCGCCGCGCGTGATTTGCTCAGCGGTTACTCGCCGGGGACCGCCCGGCAAACCGCAATCAACTTCATCACCTCCAACGGACTCGAAGGCGTCTCGACCGACACCATTTACATTCCGCCCATTTCCGGCCCTTATTCGGGCTTGGAAGGGTATGTGGAAGTGGTGATTCAACAACGGATGAACACGTTTTTCATTCAGGCTATTCCCGGGATTTCGGGCGAACAGATCCTGATCACCCGAGCGGTGGCTGGTTATGAGTCTGTCACGAGCGGCGAAGGCGTAACGGTGCTTCGACCGGATAAGACCGGCCTGGAACTGAACGGCGGTGGCCGCTTGAGCGTCAATGGACGCGTGGTGGTGAATTCCGAGGGACGTGGCTACGACGAGAATGGAGTCGCGGTGCCTTCTCCCTACAACTTCGACGCGGCGACATCCACCTCGCGCAACGACGTGAACGACACCGGCGGCGTCTTTGCATTGGATGTCAGTGTGGTCGGAGGCGTAACGAACCCGGCTTTCTTTTATCCCTATAACCCCGGCGACACATCCCCATTGCGCGCCCGACAATTGCCCGAACCCGACCCACTTATCAATCTACCCACGCCCACGGTGGCACTCGGAATCGATAACCGGCCGCGCGGCAGCATTCGCGTCACGAATGTCACGCGTCACGTCGATGATCCCACGGGACAAAACTTCGTGGCAGTTGGAGGCGAATCAATCGCCAATGGCCGTCACACGGCTACGCCAAACGAAGTGATCATGTACCCCGGTATTTATG
>JBJOLO010000102.1:0-3651 GCA_046045565.1 Planctomycetota bacterium
TGTCGCATGTGTTAAGCTCGACGCCTTGCTCGACATGTTCGCCGCATTCGCTGCACTGGACCGCCGTCCACAACGCTCCCATGATGGCGTCCACATCCTCCGGCTTCGGCTCCGGCCCCAGGTCGCGCAGCCGCTGTTGCCGGTCGCGGCTCCACGATTCGAGATGCGTAAATTGGTCGAACCACTTAATCGCCTCATTCGCGTAAATCTGCCTGTTCACGTAACGCATTGTCCACGCCTCCCAAGTTAAAACGGCACCTCGTCATACGCCCCAAACTCCGCCCCTTCGATTGGCTCAGCCGCCTTCGCGTCGAGCCTACCAATCCAGTCCGCCTCAGCCGGTTTCGGCCCCAGCATGTAATTGACGATCCGCCAGAATCGCCCCTCTTGCACCGCCTTGATGGCTGAGCAATCCGCCAACCCGCCAGCGTTCGCGATGGCCAGTGCGTTTTGAATCCCAACCGGATTCGCGTGCTCGCATCGCTTGCCCCACCACGTTTTCGCCTTCGATCCGTAAAACCCATCCCGCCAGTCGTACTCGCCGATCCCGACATATTCCGAGACGACTTGCGGCATCTCCGCACCGTCTTCGGTAACTTCGTAATCGACGCGTAGACTTACGCTCTGATCCTTCTTCTTGACGTGCTTCGAATATCGAATCGAGACCACGCTGAAAAGCGTAGGCTTGATTTGCTGATCAACAAGTACTGGCGAATTGTCGGCTTTCGGCTCGTGCCGAACTTTTTCCGTTGTGTCTTGCATGAATTTGTGCCCGCAATGATGACAGATGACTGCGGCAGCAGGAACAAACTCCCTGCATTCTGGATTGGGGCATCTTTTTTCGGGCGGCGCACCGGCACCCGCTTTCGTCTTTTCTACTCCGTAATCGTCCGCATCCAACGGCCCATGACGACGGAGATTCTGTCCGAAGTCCAGGATGAGACAATCGGTTTTGCCTTCGTACAACCGCAAGCCACGGCCGCACATCTGCGCGAACAAACCAGGCGAGCACGTAGCCCGTAGCACTGCCACGCAATCGACGCCCCGAGCGTTAAAACCGGTCGTTAGGACGTCGCAATTGGCAATCCAACGGAGTTGTCGACCCTTGAACCGGTCGATAATTGCCGATCGTTCGAGCGGTACCGTTTCGCCTGTCACAACGCCCACTTCATCGCCGGTTAGTTCACGGATCTTGTCAGCCACTTTCTTCGTGTGACTGACACCCGCGCAAAACACCATGATTGACTGTCGGCCAGTCGTCTTGGCGACGAGCTCTTGGACGGCCGATTGCGTCACGCCCTCAACGTCGAACGCCGCTTCCATATCTCGCTGAACGAACTCGCCAGCCTTTACACGTAGGCTGTCCGTCTCGATTTCTTCGCGTGCCCGACAACTGACGATTCGCGATAGGTAGCCATCGGCAATCAGCTTGCTCAGCTTGGCGTTGTATGACACGCCGCCAAATATCTCGTCTCGACCGTACACCGCTCCCGTGCTGGTGCGATAGGGCGTTGCCGTCAGCCCAACGAGCCGCAAGTTAGGATTGCATTGGCCGAGGGCTTCCAGGAATCGACGGTAGCCGCTCGTTTCGTCCGGCCCGACAAGGTGCGCCTCATCGACAATCACGAGCGAACGCGAGCCGAATTCGCTGGCACGATTGACTACGCTTTGAATCCCCGCAAACACCACAGCATGATCGGTGTCGCGTTGCTTCAGTCCGGCCGAGTAGATGCCGACATCGAGCGACGGGACAAGTCCGCGTAGCTCTGACGCGTTCTGTTCGAGCAACTCCTTTCGATGCGCCAAAACAATCACACGCCGATTTAGCTCGACGACTCGCCTTGCAAGTTCGGCAATGACGATTGACTTTCCCGAGCCTGTTGGCAGGACGATTACGGGCGCGGTTTTCGCGTTGCGGAGCCATCGCCAAGTGTGCTCGATGGCTTCGTGTTGATAGTCGCGCAACTTAATCACAGCCCGACTCCTGCAAGCTGAATAGCGTCTTAGTCGCCATCGTTTCGCGTTGCGTTGCACGTTCCGCATTACGCATCGCCGCTTCGAAGTATTCCCGCTTCAGTTCGCAGCCGTAAAATCGCCTTGGATCTTGCACCATCTTTTTCGTCTTCGGCGACTTGCCGCCGAGCGCCACGAACGCCTCCGATCCAATCCCGGTGAATGGCGAGAACACGATTTCACCCGGATTAGAAAACAGCAACACGCACCGCCGAATGACTTCAAGCTGTAGCGGGCAGATGTGCTTGGTGTCGTCTTCGCCGCGTCCGTCCGCCACGTTGAGCGTATCGGTTTCGATGACGTCCGACCAGCAAGATTCAGCCCACGCGATCCAATCGTTTCGGCTCACTTGCCCCTCCGAATCTATCGGCGTCGCGTTGTCGCCAGGTACGCGGAATTTGAGCAAGTAATCCGGCAAGCATCCTCTCGATTTTGCGCGATCGGCTTCCAGCCCACTGAATTGCAGTTCCCGCGACTTCGTGCGAATAGCCTGCGATTGCGGATTTTTTCGCACTTGCCAATCGTACTCGAACACTAGCCCAGCCCGCTCCGCGATGCGGATGTTCATCCCGCGAAAGTCGTGCAGTCCCACTTCGCCAGTTCGCTTCATTCGCGGAATTTGAGCAACATGGACAATCACCACGCGGCCCGGTTTGATGATGCGTGCAAGCTGACGATAGAAGAACGACAGATGCAGCTTGGCTTCCGTCCGCAAGTCCTCCGAATTGCCGATGTCCGCTTCTGACGACGTGTAAGCGTATAGTGCCGGAAATGGCGGACTGAATACGCTCATGTCAATCGAATGCTTAGGCATCGTCGCCATGTGCTCAATGCAATCCTCGTTGACGATGCGATACTTTTGACCGTTCAGGATGTCCATGATTTGCCCCTAATTCGCGAATGCCCTGTTCTGTTTGAAAATGCGTTCTTGCTCTTGCGTGTCGTGTTCAACCATCTTCGCCTTTCGTAAGACGGTTTCGATCATTGGACGTTCAATGTCCGTAACCGGAATGTAAACGTCGAGCGGTTGCGTTGATCCAATGCGATTGGATCGTTTTACGGCTTGGTAATATTCTTCGTAGCTGTCTTGCAATCCCGAGAATATTTGCCGCGTCGCCACTTGCAGATTCAGCCCAAACCCAAGGATTCTCGGTTTGCTAATCAGCACGCTTCGCCGGCCGGCCTTGAACTCTTCGATCAATTCGATTCGCTTGGCTTCGGACGTCGAGCCGTCAATATTTGCGGCGTCTGGAAATTGCTCGCAGCAACGCTCCTGCTCGTCGTTGTAGTGACACCAGATGATTGTCGACCGGCTTGGATCGCGTTCGACAATTGACCGGATGAATTCGAATTTGTTTGTCGCGATTGATTCGCCGCGATGGTTGCCCTTGGCTAACTGGCCCATCACACTCCGCGACGTGATGCCGCCAAGAGACGTGACAACAAGCTTTCCGGTCATGCTTCGCACAGCCGATTCCTGCTCTGACGTCAGCGGCACGTCTTCGACGTGAACGCGAATCGGCGGCAATGTTCCGCAGTTGTCCCGCCAGCCGTACGTTGCCGGGTTGCTGAGGAAGATGCACCAATGCGACAACGCCCGATAGAACGGCTCCAACGCGTGCGGCTTCAATTCCCAGC
>JBJOLO010000183.1:0-21139 GCA_046045565.1 Planctomycetota bacterium
GCCGCCCACCAATTCGTCGGCGAGCTCGGTCGTGGTGATGTCGAGCACTCCGGCGATCAGGCCGTCGGCAATCAACGACTCCATCGCCAGCCCGCCATTGCCTGTCGCGTGAAAGACAAGCACTTCGTAACCGGCCTCTTCAAGAATCTGCCGGGCTTGCTGCACACACGGCGTCGTGACGCCGAACATGCTGGCCGCCACGAGCGGTTTTTCGCTCGACTGTGCAGGCAGCGGATGCAGGACCATTCCGGCCATCGCCGCGGCCGCTTCACCCAGAATCCGACGACTCACGCGGTTGATGCCCGCGATGTCGACCACCGAGTTCAGCATCAAGACATCTTTGTCTTGAACATACGGTCGAACTTGCCCCGACGCTAATGTGCTGACCATCAGTTTCGGGACGCCGATCGGCAAGCCTCGCATGGCGGCAGTGCCGATCGTGGTGCCGGCCGATCCGCCCAGCCCAAGCACACCGGCGAGCTGTCCGTTTGCGTGGGCGTCGGCGCACAATCTGGCCGCTCCGAGCGACGCGATCGTCACCGCGTCGCCGCGGTCATTCCTGGCAACCGCGTCTTCCCAACGCGTACCCGCCGCCTCAAACACCTGCTGACGCGTAATATCCGCGGCAACTTGCGGGGTCCCCAGGCAGCCGGTATCGACGAGCGTCACGTCAACGCCAAGCGTCTTCAAACGCTGCCGCACGAACTCGGCTTCAACACCTTTCGTGTCTAACGTGGCGAGCAGAAAAACTTTCATGCAACCCTCACCCGCTGCGACCATGGAATCCTCGATGCAATCGCGCGGTCCACAAAGCGTGCGTTGTGCTCGACGAAATGATCTTTGCATCATTCCTCAGCGGAATTCCTTCATGGAAACTCCGCGACGCAAAAACGGTTTCACCACATCCTGCCGCGAGGTAACGACCGTACTGGTTGATCCGGATTAGTAGCGGGCGACATCTTTCGCGGAGGAGGCGGGGCGTAGTGCCTGCAGCGTGGCCTGAGCCTGGACGCTCATCATCCGCAAGTCGCTGCCGATCGCAATGAATTGCATCCCCTGTTCGGCTCGTCGCAAGGCGCCGGCAGAATCCATTTCGTGGATGCCGGTAGGCGTTCCGACCTGACGACCGATCTCGATCACCTTTTGGATCGCCGCCTCGTGAGCTTCCGGCGTCGGATCCGTGCCGTCGGGACTGCGCATTTGCGCTCGCAGATCATTGGGTCCGATGAAGATCGCATCGCAGCCGGGCAGGCTGTAAATCTCCTTTGCGTTGCGAATGCCCGTAGGACTTTCGGTCTGCAGCACGACCAGGATCTCATCGTTGGCTCGCGCATAATAGTCGCCGGCGGTGGCGTCGAAGTTCATCGAGTGCATGCCACCACCCACGCTGCGGTTCCCGACGGGCGGATATTTGGCCGCCGCAATGGCCGCCCGACCTTGCTCGACTGTGTCCACCATCGGCACAACAATTCCCCAGGCACCGGCATCGAGCACCCGTTTGATGTAATGATGACTGCCTTCCGGCACCCGCGCCAGCGGGACGCAACCGGCATCGGCCACTGCGGCAAAAATCATCGCCGCCTGCGACCAGTCGATCGCCGAATGCTCGATGTCCAATGTGAGCCAATCAAACCCCAACCGCGCCAGCACACGTGACGCGTACAGATCGCCCAGCGTCAGCCACGTTCCGAACGACGGTTCGCCTCGCTTGAGCTTCGCTTTCACGGGATTCGACTTCATGGGACAGGCTCTCCTTGCAAACAAATCGTGAGAAAACATTCGTTGCGCAAGGCCCTAAGATACGGTGCTTGCGGCTTGCGGAAAAGGTGGAACACTGCCGCAGTCGGCTTCGCGCTCAATTGCCGCAACCAGGCACAAGACCATGCCCGCAGCCAGGCAAGCCCCGCTACTCTTGATCGCGCCAGAACGAGACGGGAACTTTTTCGTCGCCGGAGATCGTCGAGAGCGCTCGAACGTAGTCGGGTGGCGAGCGGGAGTGCAGAAAATGTCGCACTCCGTTTGCCATCACCACGTGCGCACCGTCGCCATGCGGGCTGCTGATGCCCTCGACAAAATCACCGGTACTGGTCCGCCCATTGATGTTGAACTTGATCGTGTCGACCGACAGGTCGGAGGGGTCGGTCCACAATACGCCGTTGATCGCCGTTTCCACCAGCAGGATCGTTGCGTCCGGGCCGTCTTTGAACTGAGAAAGGCGCGTTGACTGATCGGGACCCGGGAATGCGGTATTTTTTCCGACAAGCACCATGTACTGTGTTTCGTGCTGCGCGAACGAGTCCGCATTGCCGGGACAGGCAAAGACGCGAGGCATCTGCTGAGCCACCATCTGATTGGCCGGGTCGTTCCATGGCAAGCTGAAATCGTATTTCTTGTAGAGCGTTTCGTAACCGAGTTCGGGCAGTATCAGCACGCGCCAACTGTGCATCGGCTTTCCATTTTTGTCGGCGATCGAGGGAGGCGGAAAGCAGCCGTATTGATCATGATACGATTGCAGAGCAGCCGCAATGCGCTGCAGATTGGCTTCGCAGCTGGATTGCTGAGCGGCCAACTTCGCCGCGGTCATCGGCGGCTCGATCAATCGGACTACCAACATCAACACGGTCAGGGCGAGACCGATCCCGACGGCGACGATTGCGCCGAGCAGCAAACGCTGTCGCTGATCCGCAGCGATCGCTCGAATAGAAACTTGCGACCGAGAGGCGGGCAGGGCAGGGGAGTAATCGACCTGAATGGTGCGACCACACCGGTGGCATGGCCCGCTCTGTCCGACATAGGGATCGTCCACGACCGTATGGAGTCCACAGTGCGGACAGTGAAAATCGATCGCCATCGTGGTTTCGCCTTCGAACGTTGCTCAGGCTCCGGGTGCAGGCGACGGCGGCGGGCAGGCGACTATTTCTTGGCTGTCGCGAGTTGCTGACGGGTGTCACGAACCAACTGCACAAACTGTCGAGCCATCGACTCGATGCGTTTCATGTCGCCGGTCGCAACCGCCTCGGCTTCGACCAGCGAGCTGCCTACGCCAAGTGCACAGGCGCCGGCGCGGAGGAAATCGGCGGCCGTGTCGAGCGCGACGCCGCCCGTAGGCATCATCCGCACTTGCGGCAAGGGCCCGCGCAGTGCCTTCAGGTACTTTGCACCGTGGATGTCGGAGGGAAAAACCTTGACGATATCGGCACCGGCCTGCCAAGCCTGTACGACCTCGGTTGGCGTGAACGCGCCTGGCATCACTGCTTTGCCGTAGCGGCGGCAGAGTTCGATCACTTCGACATTGGTCGATGGCGAGACGATGAATTCCGCACCGGCAAGGATCGCGATCCTCGCGGTTTCCGTGTCGAGAACCGTGCCGGCACCGAGCAGCAGTTTGTCGCCGAGTTTGGCGGTGACTTGCTCGAGGACCCGGACCGCTCCAGGCACCGTGAACGTGACCTCCATGACGTCGACGCCGCCGGCAAGTAACGCCTCGGCTACGTCCACCAGTAAATCAGGACTCTTGGCCCGGATCACCGCGACAATGCCGGTTTCCACCACTCGGTCTACAGATTGAGCTTTATTCATCGATTTGACTTCGTTTGTTTCTGGTTTGCTTTTCGCTTGTTTTCGAGTTGAACGGGGGAGTAGGGGAAGTTACCCGCGGGCCGCCGGAAACGCCGGGGGTTCCAAACCGAGCCGGCTCCGAAATGCTCGGGGCAAGTCGGATCGCGCGCCACACGCTCGAGGATGCCCTCGGGGCCTGGCAGGCCGGGCAAACTGGTCATTTTGAAGCGTCCAACGTAGGGACGCAGGGTTCGGCTGTCAATTACGCTGGCCAGCACGGTTTACCGCAGAAAGTTCCTGGAAAAGCGGTTCAAAAACAAGCCGTGCGGCAGACACGCTCACAATCTTCATTCGGGATCGCGAACCGAAGGCAGTTCAGATCCGTCAAGGGATACATGAATGAGAAGGGAAAAGGAAGGTCCAGGAAATCCTGGACTTTGACGGGTGGACAGGCGTAGAATTGGCCAGACTGGGTTAAAGCTGAACGCCTGTCCGTTCGCAAACTGTGCCTCGAACTGAGTTCGGGGCCCGAGTGCGGACACGATGCGAGTCCCCGTCGAAATGCTGAAATTCCTGGATACTTCGGTCGGGCAAGCCGTGCTTTGGACCACGGCTTTGCTGTTTGTAACGGTTATCGGGTACTACCTGGTGCTAAGATTTCGCGATCGCAACGCGGACGACGAGCTAAGCGACCAACTGCTGCTGTCGAAGTTCCGCGAAATCAGGGAGCAGGGTGCGATCAGCGAGTCGGAATTCCGAACAATTAAAACGAAGCTCGGCGACGGACCGACAAGCGGACCCCGTCCGCCCGATGCGGGTCGAGCGGAACGAAGCGGGAAGCGGCCGGACCTTGAGGGTCGGAAGCAATCCGGTTCAGGTTCCGAAGAGCGTTCCGAGCCGGATCCTGGACCGAATCGCGAAAGCGATGACGAGCCGGGGTTGGCCGAGTGACTTTGCCGGTTGTGACGATTCGGACGGCGGGACCTTGACCGCACTTTGAAACGAGCCGGCTCGATCGAATGGGAAATCCGATTTCAAATACGAACGCAGTTTCGAACAACTTACAAATAGCAGCCACATAGTTTTAGATCGCTCGATTATCGCGGACAGGGACGCCCTCCAAAGGCCTGCGGGTGGCATTAGCCGTCACTTCGGCCGAGTCGAGCAACATCGCGAACTGGAACTTCGCAGCAAGCGTGTGACGCAGGCACCGCTGGCTGACCGAGGCACCTAAAGGAGTGAGTATGTCCGTGGGTAAGGATGCTGGAGGGGGTCGACGCAGCGGAAGCACGACCAAGAAGAACGCGTTCTGTTCTTTTTGCCGCAAGAGCTACCGCGATGTGGGACCACTGGTCGAAGGACCGGGCGACGTATACATCTGCGGTGAATGCATTGAACTCTGCCAGTCGATCCTTGACCAGGAACAACGACGGCGGGGCAACACGAAACAACTGTTCAACAAGATCCCGAGTCCTCGTGAGATTGTCGCGCACCTGGATCAGTACGTCATCGGTCAATCGGTCGCGAAAAAGGTGCTCGCCGTCGCCGTCCACAATCACTACAAGCGATTGTCGCTGGACTGGGAAGGCTCGAACGTCGAGATCGAAAAATCGAACATCCTGCTGATCGGTCCGACCGGATCGGGCAAGACCCTGCTGGCTCGCACCTTGGCGCGGATCTTGAACGTGCCCTTCGCGATCGGCGACGCCACGACGCTGACGGAAGCCGGCTATGTGGGCGAAGATGTCGAAAACCTGCTCCTGAAGTTACTGCACGCGGCCGACTTCGACATTGAAGCGGCCCAACGCGGTGTGCTGTACATCGATGAGATCGACAAGATCGGCAAGACCAGCCAGAACGTGTCGATCACCCGCGACGTGTCGGGTGAAGGCGTGCAGCAAGCGCTCTTAAAAATGCTGGAAGGCACCGTCGCGAACGTCCCGCCCCAAGGTGGACGCAAGCATCCGGAACAGCAGTACATCCAGATGGATACGTCGAACATTCTGTTCATCTGCGGTGGTACCTTCGTCGGCCTCGAAGAAATTATTCGTCGTCGACTTGGCAAACGCACGCTGGGCTTCGGCCAACAGTCGAGCGAACGGAACGAATCGGAACTGGGCGAATTGCTGCTCCAGGTCACGACCGACGACGTGATCGAGTACGGCATGATCCCCGAACTGGTCGGCCGACTGCCGGTCACTGCCCCGCTCGCACCGCTCGATCGAGACGGCCTCATCCGCGTGCTGAGCGAACCGAAGAACGCACTGGTCAAACAATATCAGACGCTGTTCGAAATGGAGAACTGCGAACTGTCGTTCACGCCGTCGGCCTTAACCGCCATTGCGGACAAGGCATTTTCACGCGGCGTGGGTGCTCGCGGCCTGCGATCGATCATCGAAGACGTGATGCTCGACATCATGTACGAATTGCCGGAACAACCCGCCGGCAGCAAGTGGGTGATCAACGACGAGGTGATCTCGGGCAAGCAGAAGCTGTTCTTCGCCGAACCGCAATCCAAGAGCGCATAGGCCGACGATCGCGGACGCATCCCGCAACCTGCTGGATCCTCTCCCTACCGCAAAGAACTTCGCGCCGCGTTCCTCACGGAACGCGGCGTTTTTCTTTGGCGAGCGAAGCCAAGTGCTACACCTCGTGGCTCGCCAACTGCCGGACAGTTCGTTGACTGTACCGCAAACACGGCATCGCGATTACGAGCGCACCGCTTGCAAGACTGCGGCCGTCGCCTGGGACTTGTTAAGCACATAGAAGTGCAGACCGGGCACACCGGCCGCGAGCAGCTCTCGCACCTGGTTGGTGGCAAACTCGATCCCCACTTGGAAATGCCAGTCGGGATCTTCCCGACGACTTAGCTCGGCAACAAACGAAGCCGGCAGCTTCGCCCCGCAAAGCGACGCGATTCTTTGGATCTGAGCCAGATTCGTGACGGGCAGAATTCCGGGCACGATCGGGACATGAATGCCCATCCGCACACAGTCGTCGCGGAACCGGAAAAAGTCTTCGTTCTGATAAAACAACTGCGTAAGAATCACCTCGCCGCCAGCATCCACCTTCCGCTTTAGATTCTCCAGATCCGCTTGGGGACTCGGTGCCTCCCGATGCGTTTCCGGGTATCCGGCCACTGCGATCCCCAGCCCGGGAAACTCATTGCGGATCAAGCCGACCAATTCGTTGGCATACCGCAACCCACCGGGCACGGGGCGAAAGTTTTCCTCGCCGCGCGGCGGGTCACCGCGCAACGCCACGATATAGTCGATTTGCGCACGTTCCGCTTCCCGCAGATAGTCCCGTAACTGATCGACGGTCGAACCCACACACGTCAAATGCGATGCGACGGGCGTACCGAACTTCTGCTTGACCGCCCGGATGATGCTCAGCGTCTTCTCGCGAGTCGATCCGCCGGCGCCGTACGTGCAGGTGAAAAAGTCGGGCTTGAAAGCCATTAACTGCTGGACGTGCTCCAGCAGAGCCACATCACCCTCGGCTGTTTTCGGCGGAAACAACTCGAACGATAAACCGCTTCGATCCGGTGCGTAAATGGATGCAAGAGACTTCGCAGGCAAAGACATTTCGGCGGCAACCTTCCCAAGTCTTTTGTGCTTGGCCAAGAAATACACGCATTCCCAACCGCAACGATTCCGCCACCACAACCCGATCCATGGCGTCCGTTACTTGCGGTTAGGGAACCGAAATATTACTCGGGAGAGGCTTACAGTGACAGAGGCTCTCCCGCCAACTGTCGCTCGTGCCGCGTTAATTCATACATGGCGTGCAGCAGTTGCATATCGCAGGGACGCTGGGTGACTTTGCGCCGCAGAAACATACGTTGCTGCGTCGCCACCATGACCTCAGGAGTTAGTTCCGTCACCTGCCCGAAGAGCCGCGCGTAATTCACAAAACTAGGCACATTCGTTGTCACGAATCCGTACACCATGCTGCAGGCACCCAAGGTCTTGCCCGTGAAGATGCCGGTATTGATCGCGGTCTTGGCATAGTCACCCATGATGCAGCCGACGAACTGCATGCCTGTCGCGACCTGTTCGCCGCGGTAATCCATTTTTACGGTGCCGTAGGTGTTTTTCAGATCGCTATTGCAGGTTCCCGCGCCAAGATTGATCCAGCTTCCCAGGTAACTGTGGCCGAGGAATCCATGGTGCTGTTTGTTGCTGTAGGCTTCCACTACCGACGCTTCGACTTCACCGCCGATCTTGGTGGTATGCGCCAGACTGACGGCGTCCTTGATCGCGGCATGTTCGTTCACGCGGGAATGGCGGCCCAGGTACGCAGGCCCGCGCAAATAGCAAAACGGCCCCACGGTGGCATGTTCATCAAGCAGGATCGGCCCTTGCTGCGTACTGGTCACGCAGTGGCTGCCGAGCGTCGCCCCCTCGGCGAGAAAAACCCCGTCCGACACCTCGCGGTATCCGCCGCGGCTTAACCGATATTCAAGATTCTCCCCGATCGCCTGCTGATTGTATCGGATCGCATCGTGAGGGAACTCGTAGAGCGGCAGTTCGCCGTCCAGTACTTCCAGCCGCGACAGATCGGCAGATCGCAGGACGGCGCCGAATCGATCGTATTCGGTTTGCATCGCCAGGGCATGAGCCGACAGATCGGGAGTCAGCCAAGCCGCCGCCACGTCGTCGCGCCAACGAACAACGCCTGAATGCGTTCGTTGCATGATGCGGGCGAGCACTTGGGCGGTCGAGCGGGTTGGCACGAGGCGGGCGTTGACCAGCAGCAGCGGCTCGCGCGGGGCGAGCGACGCTTGGAGATCGGGAAAATCGAGCCTTTGTAATTCGTTCAAATGCGGCCGCACCACGCCGCGTAACGCATGCCCTGTTTCACGCAGCCAATCCACCAGGCGATAACTGCCGCAGGTAATAGCATAGGAAGCCCGTCCGATCGTAATCGGAAACAGACGTTCGACTCGATCATCTTCAAATAAAACGATTCCCATAACGACGGGACCAAGTCCCCCTCACTGCATCCCCGAAACGAGTGCACCGCAGGTACCTCGAAAATGTACGTTTCAATTCACCGGCGCGGGGAACGATCATCAAATCGATAACCGGTGGCGGCACGAAATGCGTTACAGGTGACGCAATCGCGCGCGCAGGCGTTGCCTGGAGCGACCTCGCTGTTTCTCGCAAAAAATCGCACACAGCGACTGGATTCGGAAGGTTCATGACCTAGATTTCCCAATGGAGCACCGATCGGTGCCCCAATGCTCCCTACTCATCAGCAAACTCATCAGGGACCGGAACGGTCGATCGAGTGGCTCCATGTTTTCACTGCTGCGAAACGTCCAACCCTGTTTTCACAAGGCCTCGTTCGCCTTCGCCCTCGTGATTTCTTTGGGGCCGGCAAGTGTGGCCCGCGCCACGGCAAGCGAGTCGGGTGAGTCTTCGCCCGAATGGCAGCGAACCCAAAACCTGGTCACACGTTTCCTCGCCGCGGACGACCTTTCGACGGAAGAATTGCGACAACTCCGTGGCGACGTTCGCGAACTGCTCGAGCCGCTGTCGCGGAGCGGCAAGGTCACAGGTAACGGCGGCGGTGACTCGCCCACCCAGACATTCGGTTTCGGAATCGCTACCGGCGCAACCCTGCTGCTCGGTGGATGGCTTCTTGGTTCCTGGCTGCGCCGGTACGAGAGCAACTACGACCGGCAGGGGCTGAGCAATCCGCAAGTGACAAGCCTGTTGACCGGTCTGTCGCACTGGACCACCAGTGTCGCCAGCGAGATCTCCCATTTCCGCAACGTCGTGGACAGCGTGTCGCGGGACGTCACGGCGGCCGGCACCCCCGACGGGCCGAACGTGAAGATGGGCGACTTCGTTGGTCGCATCATGACAGCCAATCGCGACCTCCAACAGCGGCTCGATGCCGCCGAGGCGACACTGCAATCCCAATCCGATTCGCTGGTCGCTTTCCTATCCGAGGCCCGTACCGATCCGCTCACCCGATTGCCGAACCGACGCACCTTTGACGAGGAACTCAACCGCCGCGAAGCCGAATGGCGTCGGTACGGCCATACGTTCAGCGTGATGGTGGTCGATGTGGATCACTTCAAGAAATTCAACGATCACTTCGGCCACTTGGTGGGCGACGTGGTTCTCTCCGCCGTGGCGAAAAAACTGAAGGAGTCCGGCCGCAGCACCGATCTGGTGGCAAGGTTGGGCGGCGAGGAATTCGCCGTCGTGTTGCCACGACTGGGATCGAATGATGCCATTCAGGCCAGCGAGCGAATTCGTCGTGCGATCGGCGAGATGGAAATTCCGCACGAGGGCCGGTCGCTGCATGTCACGGTCAGCTGCGGCGCGGCACAGATTCTCGCCGGTGAATCGACCACCACGTTGGTGCAACGAGCCGACGATGCGTTGTACGCGTCAAAAAAATCAGGCCGTAATGCGGCTCATTGGCACGACGGCCGTCGCTGCCTTCGCATCGCGGGCAATACACTGATCCCGCCCGAGCCTGACACCACGAGCGACGGCGGCCACCGCGGCCACGCCGAACTCGAAAAGCTCGACGTGCCGCCGCAACTCGCAGAAGTTTGCCGCGCACTTCGAAACCGGTTCGAGGCGATCGGCAACCCGGATTCACCTTAGTGCTTGGGCGAGTAGTCCGTGAGATTCATGTAGACCGCGTCGACCTTCGCCACGATCTTGCCGTCCTTTTCCGAGGCGTCTCGCACCTTGTGCCACTCCGGATCGTTTCGGAACGCGTCCCACGACTTCTTCGCCGCATCCATGCTCTCGTGCGACACGATGTAGATCAGCGTGTCGTTCTTGCGGTCGCCTTCGGCAGGGATCCAGTACATCTCGTTCTTTATCCCGTGCTTCTCAAACAGCCGCATCGTGTGGTTCTTGAACCGGTCGTGCAATGCCGGCAAACGGCCCTCCAACGTCGTGTAGGTTCGCAATTCGTATACCCGCGGTGCACTCACTTTCTTGTCCTCCCCAACCGATTGGCCCCATGAAAACATCGCCGCACTGATGACCACTCCCAGTACGAGCATCCCGAATTTCCCGGCAACATTTCGCATTGTCATTCTCCTGTTGTAATGGCACGCCGATCGCGCTCCCCACGCGATTCACGCCGACGGGATTCTGACCGATTCCATGACGAATGCAATCCCGGGGCCCAGCCAAAACCGCCCCAACGCGACACACGGCATCGCGAAATAATATCGAAAAGCAGCATGCCGGTCGGGATCATTTAACGAAAGTCAGAGTCAGACGTAGCCTCGGACGCCGCAACGCCAAGCGGTCATGCGAGAGAAGCGGCGGCGTCGCTCTACGCCAGAAGGATGCGGGGCGGCCACATGAGACGAATCCCGGACTTCGCAAAGCGGAGGTGTGTCCGCACTCACGCGGAACGTGGAGCAAGGCGAACGTGGAGCAAGGCGAACGTGGAGACTGGAAAGTCGAAATAGCAAAGTCGAGCTGGTGAAGTCGCGCCCGGCTTAACTGTGCGAACTCTTCCCACGCCAGGAAACAACGGCTCGCGGTGCAGCAAAGCAACTGAATTCCTCGTCGAGCGACTGCAGTTCCTGATCGATCCACAAGTTGAATCGCGCGAACGATTCCAGATCGACTGATATCGAGCCGATGCGATCGTCGCGATCCAGGACCACGAGATATTTTTCCGGCAGTTGCGGGTCTGGCAGATGTGGGGACATGCCAGTGGTTCCTCGAGATGAAACGGTATTCGACCTACTTGCCACCCTCTGGGCCATCCGAGTGTCCCTGTGGCAACCGGCTGTTTGATCCGTCCAGCCCACGTGATCTGATTTCATTATCACGCGGTGTTGGGAAAAGGAAAGGATGAAGCACTGCAAACTTTCCGGCCGAGCTTTTCGGCTGCGGAAAAGCCATTTCAATAAGCCAACTTTCCCCAGCCGGTACAGTCCCCCATGAAGCCACTTAGTCAGTTGTCTGGCACGCTGGGACTGGGATGCTGGGACTGGGATGCTGGGACGGGAATGCTGGGACTGGAATGCTGGGACGGGAATGCTGGGACGGGCATGCCGGGTACCGAACCGTGTCGTCCACCGCACCGCCGATTCGATACTCCGCATTGCGGGACCGGTGATGGCCGGGTCCTGAACGCGCCAGAAATGCGACTCGATCAGAAACGACTTCTCGATCTAGACTTTGCTTGCTATTTCAGCCCCAGCTACGTTGTCGTTTCCCGCCACGAAACGATGCGTAAAAAATCGCATCCCACGCGAATCTCATGAAAGACAATGCCGTCTTCGTCGGCACCATCGGCGTCGTTCAATCGAAGCCACCCCAACCAGACAGGCACCTCGACCTACTCGGCCGATCAAAGACGATGAACCCGCCCGTTGGATACAAAGCGTCGACTTGCGCCGGAAAGCGTCGGTTTGCACCGGAAAGACGGCAGGTTGCCACGTTCGATCGAAGAACGATTTCGGCCTGGAGATCTGTTACGAGACGATCGACAACTGTTCGACTTTGGTCCTACAAACCAGCGACAGCCATATCGCACGATAACGACCATCGTCTCCGCGCTTCATCAAGTAGCAAGTCGAACTATCAACCGCCACGTCGCGGAGATGTTCGATGTCGTAACTCGCCCCATCATTCATGGTGACTCGAACTGGGCCGTGCTCGATTGACTGTAACAACGATTCGCGATCCATGAACCAATATCCCTATGTTCCATCGCCACGCGAAAGCGGCCGACTCTGCTGCACCAAGACATTCCCGTGATCGTTCTCGGAGGATCTGTTTGCGCCCGTTCGCAAACACAGGCCTATTCTTTGCGCGGCCTCCGATCGGGTCAACACAAAATATCTGCCGGATCCGAAAAGTGCCTGGCCAAAAAAGGCCCGCACTTTTTTGAGTTCCATTGTCAACGTTGCGGATCTGCCAGCACCGACTACGGCTTAGCCAGGTACTCAACCGCCGCTTGGTTCGCACCTTCGGCGGGGCCGGAGTGGAACGTGACAAGGTTCGGGCGTTGCGCGCTGGCGTAGGCGGCGCGGATCAGTGCGGGCGAGTCGCCCGTTTCGCCGGCGACCCACAGCTTCGCCGGCGCAATGAGCGCCATGATCCCCGGCAGGTCACCGTACTTGGCTCCGCCAGGCAGGAAATCGGGATCGCGGAACGACTCCAGTTTCCCGAAGCGGAAACCTCGCGTATCGACCACGACCCGGTCCAGCAGACTGCGAGCCTGAGCACCCGCGACGGCGGCTACCGCGCCCATCCCGTCCAATCCCACCAAATCGATCTGCTTCGGCGCCGATTCGTGCTGCTTCACAAAAGTAATCAATGCCAACACATCGTGCACGCGACCGGCAAACACCGTCGGATTGTATCCGAACGTGTAACCCGCGAACTCGCGACCGTTCTCGACTCGCGGCGTTTCCTTCAGCGGCGAACCGTCTCGCAGGAACTCGCCCTGATACAGTAAATCGGCACCCACCACCGACGTGCCCTGATCCACCAGCTTCCGCACCGACTCGGCGAGCTCACCCTTTTCTGTGAACAGCCCGCTCTTGCCGCTCGGCGTCAGCCACACGACAACGCGACCGTTCCAGTTCTTGGGATGCGCAAACACCACGGGCAGTTCGCACTGCTTCTTGCGATACCGAAGCACACCCGCCATCACCAGATGGCCATTCTGATCCAGCTCGCTGCGCTGCTCCCATTCATGATCACCGCTTTCCGACACGCCGCGGCCAATCAGCGACTCCACGGCACCGCCTACGACGCGGCGATATTCCTCCAGCGATTTAGTATCGGTCGGGCGGAGCGCGGCGAGCTGCTTTTCCGCATCACGCGTCCACCAGCCCAACACACGTCGCTCCACGTCGGGACCCGACTCCGGCTTCGCGTACTTGCCGCTCCAAACCGTCATCTCCTCGATCGACAACCGCTTGTAATCGCGTTCCTCAATCGGCTCTTTTACCTTCAACCGCAGGTGCTTGTTGAACCAGTGGTACATCGCGGTTCGGCCGACCAAGTTGTAGTTATGACCAAACTGCAGGTCTGCTTTCAGCATCACGTTATCGGGTGCGTCCAACATCGCGTAATGCTTTTGCAGTTCGGGAAAGCCTTTGGTTTGCATTTCCTTCGTCCAGTCGTCCGCCGCAGTCATGCCGAGCGGCCGCGGGGCGAACATCGCTGCGAATTCGACGTTGCCGGTTCCGACCCGGAGAAGGGAACAGTTCTCGCATGTGCAGCCACCTTGCATGGCGGTCGATACCATCACCGCAGGAAAGGCGACATGCGGTCGATCGTCGATGGCCCCCAGAATAAAAGTCTGCGTTCCGCCACCGCTCGCACCGGTCACGCCGATCCGCTGCGGATCGACATCGGGCAGTTCGAGCAGAAAATCGAGAGCGCGAATGGAGTTGTAGGTCTGCATCCCCATTACCGATTGAGCATGCGCCTCCGCTTGCGTGCTGAAGAGCCCCCAATCCTCGAGCGTGCTCAACTCGGGACGTTGCTTGCGGAACCCGTGCGCCACGTCTTGAGAAATCTGCACGCTGTCGGCGTAGCCGATCATGTCGTAGTGGAATACGACGCACCCCATCCGTGCGAGCTGCACACAGCGGGCTTGCAGCGGACTGCGACCGCTTTCCTCCGACTTCTCTGCACCGGAGGCAATCTCCTGCTTGATCTTGTCGGTTCCGTGGTCGAAGAAGCGACCGTTCGCCCAGTGGCCGTGCGGACAGAGCACGCCCGGCATGCGCCCCTCGCGTCCCTTGGGACGATACAAACTGCCGGTCACATAAAAGCCGGGAAAACTCTCGAAGAAAACCCGCTCGACGGTGTAGTCGTCACGATCGACCTTCCCGTGCACCACGGCGTTCGCTGGCGTCTTCGTCGGCATCGGCCAAAGTCCCAACGACACCAGCAAGTGGCGCTGCACTTCCTGTTTGCGAAGGGCCCAGGCTCCAGGCGTGCTCGACGGCTCAAACGGGAAATACGCATTCAAGTCACGCAGTGGCTTCAAGCGATGATCGACAGGCGTTTGCCCGGCCGGCACCACCTTCGGAGGTTGGGCAGATACAGAGGATACCAGCGACAGCGGGCCCTCGGGACTGCCAACAAGCGTGGCAAGGACCACTCCAAACAAGGCACACACGAAACGCATCAATCGTCGGCTCATCATCCACTCCTCACGATTAACAACCGTCCTCACGATTAACAACCGCAAACGACGGCGCGGTTTCAATCCCACCGTCCCACTCCACTCCATCACCAACACAACCACCAACACGGGCAATCTCGACGATTTCTCGCACGAGGCTCGACAGTCTACGACATCACGCAGCACGATGCTACCTCCGACTTGGGAAGCAGACGAGCTTCGAAGCGGGTCGGTCTGCCCAGGCGTTGCGGCGATTGCTACGATAATGACGGAAGCCCCTATCGCACGCACGAGTGCACCGCCACTTGGCGATACTTTGACGACACCTTGGCCGCACCGGTTATGACTCGAAAACGCATCGTCTTCTACGCCGACTCGCCCAAGCGAGCGTCCGCGTTTCGCGAACTCCTGGCGTCGTACGAAATCGACGCTACCGTAGAGAGCGATCCAGGCCGGCGTGCGGCTCGAGATCTCGAAACGGAATGCCCGCGTGTGCTGGTGTCGGAGGACGACTACGAGTTTGCCTATGAGCTTGCGACCGACTTCGACGCGGGACGGGATAACGCGGGTTCCTCGCAACAAACCGGTCGAGACCGGTCGCCGAACCGCTCGTCGCGCGAGGAAGCGAGCAACTCCGAGCGTGAATCCGGACGCAAAACGGCGGGATCCGCCGGGCAAGCTGCGTTTAACATCCATGACTGGCCCGACTGGCCGCGATGCCCCCGTTGCGATCGCCGACGCGACGCGGTGTGCCCTGCGTGCGGCAATCGCGACTCGGACGTTCGCGTCGCGCAATCGCCCGACTCCCTGTCGCTGCAAGATCTCGCGGAATCGATAGCCGTTCAAGGCGACGAATGGCGGGATGAGGACGGCGACTTCGTACCGCTCGTCTGCCGGGTTTGCGATGCAGCCTTTGCGGCTCGTTTCGCCAGCACCTGTCGGCAGTGCCAATGGGAATTTCCGGACGGCGTGACCGGCCCTCCCGCTCGCACGCTCGCCGACGTGCTCAACTATCGCACGTTGTTCATCGCGGCACTGGTCGTCGCACTGCTGGTTGCCATCTGGGTGTTCCTCATGAACCCGGTGCACGACGCCTGAACCACGGCCTTGCGAGCAAGCGGCACTCCAAAGACCGCACTCCAAAGACCGCACTCCAAAGACCGCACGCAAAAGACAATGCTCAAAGCATGGTGGTAAAGGAACGGCGAGTACTGGGATGCGCTCGCCAATCGCTCCGACACGCTTTCCCCGAGCTGGTGTGATGCGACGCAGCCTGACCGACGAGGCAGCAGAACTAATCCAGGTCCTTGGGGAACCAAAGGTTCACGAGTTCACCACGCGTTTTCATGGTGAGCTCCTTCCAATGGCCGATCGGTAATTCGATCTGCGCTAAGGCGCCCGTGGGAAGATTTCGCGACTTGCCGGTCAGATGCGCAACAATGGCTTCGAGACCCGGACAATGCCCGACCACCATCAAGGAATCTAAATCCGTCTGCACCTTGGCGATCACGTTGACAAAGGTGGGCGTGTCGGCCATGTACAATTCGGCCTTCAAATCGGGGTCAACTTTTTGATTGGTGGCCTTGATCACCAGCTTCGCGGTGTCGCGAGCACGAACGGCGGTTGACGCGATGAAGGCATGCGGAGCGGCATTTCGAGCCAGCAGCAACTTGCCGATGCGAGCCGCCTCGTTACGTCCTTGTTGGTCGAGTGGACGATCGTGATCATTGCCCGACTCACTGTCATGACTCGACTTTCCGTGCCGCATAATGAACAACGTCCGCATCTGCTCGCTTATCTCCCGGGTTGCGTCTTGGCCCTGTGTGTTGGAATGGAAAATAGTTGGCGTACCTCATCGTCGCCCGCTTGAGGGACGATGTCACGCCTGAAAACATCGTAACGCAAATCGCTTCGGTGCGGCATGCACCTTTGAAAAAAAATCGCCGTGAAGTGCGGCGATACGAGTCGATTCCGGTCCGGCGCCAACGCCATGCGACCAACATCCGGCATGGCCCTTATTCGCTGCCGGGTGCGCGATGGGGTTCGAATACGGTGGGCGTCGACCGGCTTGCGCGTTTCACTTCCTGGCAGACTCGTTGGTAGAGCAGTTCCTGACAGCGTGTTTCGTTTTTGCGCGAGCGATCACGCAGACGATGATAGCTGCCGTCGGGGCCCAGTTGTCGCGATTTTTCGCGATCCAGGAAATAGGCCTCGAGGATCTCGACCAGCCGTTGTTTGCATTCGCGATCTTCGATCGGCACCAGCAACTCAACGCGTCGATCGAGATTGCGCGGCATCCAGTCGGCACTGGAAATAAACGTTCGTTCGTCGCCGCCGTGGTAGAACGACATGATGCGTGCGTGTTCCAGGAACCGGTCTACAATGCTGACGACCTGAATGTTGTCGCTCTGGCCGGGGACGCCCGGTCGCAGGCAGCAGATCCCGCGAATATTCAAACGGATTCGGACGCCGGCCTGCGAGGCAACACAAAGGGCTTCGATGATCTCCGGGTCAACGAGCGCGTTCAGCTTCGCGACGATTTCCGCCCGATGCCCTTGCGCTGCACGCTGCGTTTCACCCTGAATCAGTTCCAGCACTTTTTCGCGCAGTCCGATCGGTGCCGCGTGGAGCTTTTGAAAACCTTGCGGCTGCGACAAGCCGCAGATCGCATTGAAGAAACTGATCGCCTCGGCACCCAACTCTTCGTTGCTTGTCATCAAGCTGACGTCGCTATAGATGCGGGCCGTCACCTCGTTGTAGTTCCCGGTGCCGAAGTGCACATAGCGTTGAATCCCTTGCGGCTCGCGACGCACGACAATGCAAACTTTGGCATGCGTCTTGAGACCTTTGACGCCGTAAATCACCTGCACGTCGGCTCGCTCCAGATTGCGAGCCCACTCCATATTCCTGGCCTCGTCGAACCGCGCTTTCAACTCCACGATCGCGGTGACATTTTTGCCTCGCTGCGCGGCGCGAGCCAGCGCTGCAACGATCGGGCTGTTGCGGCTGGTGCGATAGAGAATCTGTTTGATGGCCAGCACGTCGGGGTCGGCAGCCGCTTCCTCGATGAATCGCACCACCGGCTCGAAGCTCTCGTAGGGATGGTGCAGCAGCACATCGCGTGACGCGAGCACCTCAAAGATCGATTGTTTCGGATCAAACGTCAGGCACGGCTGCGGCGGCCACGGTTCGTACCGCAAGGTATCGAAACCGTTGAGTTCGCTGAGTGGCATCAGGGCGGCGAGATCCGCGGGACCTGGAATGCGGAAGGTGTTTGCGTTCGGAACATCCAGCACATCGATCAGAAACTCCAGCAACTCTTTGGAAGCGTCACTGGCGATGTCGAGCCGCACACAGCCGCCGTGACGGCGGGCGTCGAGCACTTCCTGCATGCCGACCAGCAAGTCAGGCGCCCAGTCTTCACGGACACTCAAGTCGGCGTTGCGAAGGATGCGAAACGGAACGCACTCCAGCACTTCCTCACTCGGAAAAAACTGCCCCACATGTTCACGGAGTATCTCCTCCACCAACACGTACGAATAGCCTCGATCGGCCGGAATGGTGAACCACCGGGTTGCGGTCCGCCCCAGCGGGATGATCGCAATGCGTGTGCTTTTGGGCGGAGTGGCCGAACGGATACGCACCGCAACGTTCAATCCACCGCTCGGCACCAAGGGAAAATCATCCCGCGATTGCGTCACTTGCGGGGTGAACACCGGATAGATTTCGTCGTCGAAGATTTGTCGCACGACTCCGCGTTGGCGTTCGTTGAGTTCACGCATCGCCAGCCGGCGAATGCCAGCCGCAGCAAGCTGGGTTTCCAAGTCCGTAAACACGGCATATTGGTCTTTGACCATCTGCCGCGTCCTCGCGCCGATCGCCTGCAGTTGCTCGACCGGCGTCATGCCCGTGGGATCGAGTATAACGCTGTCTCGCGCCGCCAACAGTTCCAAGCCTCCCACCCGAACGCGATAGAACTCATCCAGGTTCGAAGCGGTAATCGCCAGGAACTTAAAACGCTCCAAGAGCGGCAACGAGTCGTCTTGCGCTTCTTCGAGCACTCGCTGGTTGAACTCCAGCCAACTCAATTCTCGATTGATCAGCGTCGAGTGCGACGGCGTCATGTGCAATTGCCTCAGCGGTCGATGAACAGAATAAACGACAGGATCAGGAATAGGTTTTGCGCAACATCACCGGCATGCCGTAGGTTTCTTCGAACAGCGAACCGCTTTGTCGCAAGGCAAGTTGCTCCAATGACAGGTCCTCGACTTCGGGCACAGAGATCACCAGGCGATCGCGTTCCAACTCGCAAGTGATTTCGTGGATCCGTTGACTGCGAGAGTCGTCCAGCGCGACGGCGACCCGGAGCAGCGCGGCGAGTTTCGAAACCGCGACGCGACCATCGCGATCGAGCATTGCGAACCCCTCGTGCTCCGGCTTGGGTGAAGCTCGCCGATGATAGCGGGCCACCAGCGCCACCAGCAGCACGTCGCGCTGGTTCAAACCAAACAACTCGCTGTGCATAATCAGGTACATCGAGTGTTTGTGAAAACTGCGACTGCTGACAAACAAGCCGACTTCATGGAGCAAGGCAGCCAGGTACAGAATGACTTGGAAACGCGGATCGAGTTGATGCTCGGACTTCAAGGCTTGAAACAGCACCTTGCATAGCTCGGCGACATGCCGCGCGTGAGGCTCGTCGAACTCAAACTTGCGACCGAGATCCAAAGCGGAACGAATAATCTGGGCACTGAACTCTTCGGTCCAGGCATCCTTGAGCGCCATTTCCTTCAGCAAGCCGTCGCGCAAGGTCCCGGTCGTTACGAGAATACTGTCGAGACCATACGCTTTGGCGAGTTCGCAATAGGACAGCAGGGCAGGGCCGAGCGTTTCCGCGTCGGGAACGCTGAGATGATACCGCTGAATGATGCGGTCTTCCGTTAAGGTAAGCATCTTGCGCGTGAATTGTTCCAAAGCGGCCACGGGCAAGCGTGCCAGCGTATGCGGATCCCAGTCGGGCACGAGTTGCGAGGCGACGAAACGCACGTCGCCGCCCATCGCCACTAACTCCAGCGGTCCGTCGTTGGTTACCTCCTCGCGCATTTGCTCCACGGTTTTGCGGATCTGTGTTTCGAGGAACTGCCGCTGTTTGGTCGCGGTCGCGCGAAACGACTCGAGCATCTCGCGAAGGCGAAGCGAGCCCAGGCGATAGGTGCGGGAAAAAAGCACATTGCCGCTGCGCACCACGAGCAATTCGGTGCTGCCGCCACCGACCTCGACCACCAGCGTGCGCGCCGCCGCCAGACTCGGCGCCTTCAAATAAGGCTCCATCGCCAGGTAGGTCAATCGAATCACATCGGCTTCGTCGAGCGGTTCGACCTGCATGCCGGTGGCGATGAACACGCGGTCGATGAATGCCAATCGATTCGCAGCCTCGCGTACCGCACTGGTCGCCACCACGCGCACCATCTCGGGACTGGAAATCTGGTATTCGCGAAGTAGCTGCCGATAGCTCTTCAGCACACGGACGCAGTCCTCGATGATCGGCTTGCTGATCATGCCGCGCGAAAAGGTATCTTTGCCGATGCTGACCGCTTGCGAGAGTTTCTCGAGCGTTCGAACGCCGTTGGCCTCGTTGATTTCGGCGATCTCCATGCGGATCGAGGTCGTGCCGATATCGATCACGGCGACCGGGCGAATCGCTCCGGAAGTACGGGGGAGATTTTCACGAGTCTGATTCATCGGTAGGCCCGCCTAACTGCGCTGCTTCGCGGCGGAGCGCAAACAGGCCTCGGCCCACGCTGCCGCGCCGATTGCGTTGGCATCGTCGCCGAGCTTCGCCGCCACCACTTTCATGGTGCGAGAATAGGTTTCCATCGCATGAAGACGGGCCATTTGCGCCACCCCCTCGACGAAGATCTCTGGCATGGCCTCCACCAAGCCGCCGCCCAGAACGACGACATCGGGAGCCAGCAGGTTCGCAATGTTGCCAATCGCGGTTCCGATCCAGGCAGCCGCGCGCCGCACGATTTTCTCCACGGCCAGATCGCCATGGTGAATCGATTCCGCAATCACACCGCTGCGAATCTGGGCGATATCGGTCCCGGCCGTTGTCAGCAGAAAAGGGGCCTCCCCGCGATACGCCGCCTTGGCCGCCTCGGCCGCAATCGCCAGACGACTCGCTTCCGTCTCCAGACAGCCCACACGCCCGCAACCGCACAACTGGCCATCCGCACGAACTTGAATGTGCCCGATTTCCATCGCGGAGTTGCGTTTACCCCGCAAGATCCTGCCGTCATAGATGCATCCACCGCCGATGCCCGTGCCGGGAAATACTCCCAACGCACAATACGCATCCTTCGCGACACCGAACCGATACTCGGCATACAAACCTGCATCGACGTCGTTCAAGATCACCACCGGACAGCCG
>JBJOLO010000342.1:0-13450 GCA_046045565.1 Planctomycetota bacterium
CCCATCAAACCCGAGGTACCCGAGGCATCCGCAATAGGGGCCTCGCGCGGTCGGTTCGAGTTCCGCGATGATTTCCATCGCGCGAATTTTGGGTGCACCGGTGATCGAACCTCCAGGAAACATCGCAGGGAAAAGATCGAGCGTCGTGGCGTCTGCCTTCAGTTTTCCGCAAACTGCCGAGACCAGATGCTGCACATACTGGTACGCCTCTAAGCCGCACAACTGAGTGACTTCCACGCTCTCCGGTGTGCAGAGCCGGGACAAGTCGTTGCGAAGCAGGTCGACGATCATGACATTTTCCGACCGGTCTTTCTCGCTTTCGAGCAGCACGTCGCCCAGAAACAGGTCCGCCTCGGTGTTGCCGATCCGCTGCCGCGTGCCTTTGATCGGCCGTGTTTCGATCTGGCGATGGGCCACTTTTGCGAACCGCTCGGGCGACGCACTCGCAATCTGAAATTCGCCCGCATCGAAATAGGCTGCAAAGGTTGCGGGGTTGCGGTTTCGCAAGCGGCGATAAAGCGAAACGATGTCCGAGGTGGGGCGGGCCAGCAAGCGTTGCGACAGGTTCACTTGAAAGATATCGCCCGCATGAATGTAATCCACGGCTCGGCGAATCGCGTCGCGATAATCGTCGGCCGAGAAGTTGCTGAAAAGTTCGCCGGCACCCGGCATCCTGTGCGATGCCGCGAGCGTGCTCCATGCCAGCGGCTCTCGCACGACCGACGAACGATCGCTTGAAGATGCATTCAGTTGCAAGCCGAGCGGCTCGTCAGGCAGGTCGCGTCCGGCCAGCCACCGCTGAAATTGTGCAGCCCGGTCTGCGGCCCGCGCCCGTCGTTGATCAGGTTCCGTCGCCGGAAACCCCTGAGAGATCAGCCAGCCGCCTCGCCGTTGATGATCAAATGCCAGGACGACGTCATACGCACCCACGGCAAGGTCGGGCAAACGGAACTCGTCGATCCGGGCTGCCGGTAATCGCTCAAAGTGCCGCCCTAGCGAATACGCGAACACGCCCGCGGCGCCGCCCTGAAAGGGCGGCAGGTCGGCAAGAGGTTCGGTGGAATAACGTTGCATCCACATCCGCAAGACCGAAAACGGATCCGCGTCGGCAAGTTGCGACGTCGTGAATGCGAACGGATCCGCCGTGACAAAGGAGTAGCGGCCCAGTACGGGGTCGCGAAGGGCACTGTCCAGGAACAGGCAGTGCGGCAATCGGGACAACCGCATGAACGCGTCTTCCGCTGTCAGCGCATCTGCCAGCGGTTCGACGATGGGCAGCGAAGCACGGGAGCAATCGGAACTCACAAGCTACGTCTCCTCGCCCGAACCCGACCCGGCGCCCGTCGTCGGTCCGCGGCGGCGGGCTAGTCGATGATGGGGTTCGGCGACCGTCAGGTATCCCCAATCCAGCGCCTCGTCCTGACGGTAGTTTTTCCCCAAAGTCAGCGCAACCATCGCCTTTGCCATCTCGAATCCCAAATAGAACGCGTGCGAGGCATCCACGTTCTTCGGCTGCGTGCCCATCAATTGATCAAATAATCGAAACGGATCGGAGTCCCGAAGGTGCAGTTTCGAACTCAGCAGGTGTAGCTCGCCGCGTTCCGCGTAGATTCGATAATTCGAGTCGCGTATGGACTGCGCCATGGCGTCAAACACGTCGTCGGGATACGAGTCAATCGTTCCATCGCGAAGCATGACCAGCGACGGATCAATGTGCTTGGGCGGAATTCGGTGTCGCACGGCGTAGTGGACGAGTTGCCTCGCGATGGCGCACTCGCGAACACTGGCACGAGCCCAGGGGATGACCTGGGTGGTGAGCACACTCTCGATCCGCATTTCCTCGCACAGCCCGAGCAGGACCAGGTTGATAGCCCCGGAATCGGCATCCGTCAGCTCGGTGATATTACCGATCCCCATCATCATGCGGGCGGTCGGCCAGCGGGAACGTGCCTCCAAGTAGCGGCCCAGGCTGGCGGCCATGCCGCAGCCGATCGGCTCGAGCACCGGATCGATGCGATAGCGAATCTGGTGTTGCTCAAGTCGCTCGAGTGTCGTTTCGAGGCCCTCAAGCGTTCCGATGTTGTCCGGAATCACGACAACTTCGCAGCCCCAGTCGGCTGCGGCGTGGACATTGGTGCCGTTTACGGACAGCACCAGTTCTGCACCGGCCTTGGCGGCTGCAGCGATCTCCACCGGTTGCAGGCTGTCGATCGACACGCGAATTCCCTCGGATCGCAAGGCGCGGACGCAATCCGCGACGCCAGACCAGGGATCGCCGGGATCGCAACCCACGTCCACGATGTCCGCGCCGTCACGCACCAGTCGGCGGGCGTCGGCTAGCAGTTCCGGCAGTTTGCGTCGGGGGGCGTGATTGATTTCAGCAATGATTTCAATCGAGTGCCCGCCGTAGTCGGAGCGATCCGGGGTCGCTCGCCCGAAAAAATTCGGCAGCTGCCGCAGATCGCGCGGCCCGCGCTCGATCGGAACGCCGGCAAGATTCTGCAGTTCGCTCATGTCGCCATCACAATAACCGGGGAGGATGACGCGACTCCGACGAGGGTCAGGTTTCCATTGCCGACAAATCCATTTCGGCGTCATCAGGGCCGCCACCGAGATCGGCAACACCGTGACCGAATAGTCCCAGCCCAATTCGGGAGAAAGTTGGGCAAGAAGACTGCGCAAGGCCGGTTCCGCCAACCGGCCGGTGATGAACTCGAGGTGCTCGCGCTCCATAACACTTCATGGTAGTCGATCACCACCATCGAGAGAACGGGCGCTAAAGGGCTGCCGGTGTGGCGAGGCGGTCGGCATTTGCCCCAGAGACGGTAATCGGGCCGTCTGGAAGGCGCAAGTCCTGGGCAAAGCAGTTCGGGGCAAAGCAGTCCGGAACGAAGCCGGATTGGGTCGCATCACGACCCAAGTCGGAACCGAGTCCATGACTGGGCACGTTTTGTGTCGCAGTTGGCGAGCGGTCCGTTAAACCAATTCGTTGCGGACAGCCCAGACCGCAGCCTGGGTCCGATCGGTGCACTCGATCTTTCGCAGCAGATTTTGGACGTGCTCTTTTACGGTCTCGATACTGATACCCAGGGCGGTGCCGATTTCGCGGTTGCTTAACCCGAGTGCAACATGCCGCAGCACTTGCAGTTCGCGTGGTGTGAGCGGGATATGTTCGTCGCTCTCTTCGCGTTTCTTGGCCATGGTAGCCTGGATGCGTCGCATGACGCTGCTGTCGCCGGGTTCGTCCCCTTTGCAGGCTCGCGCAATCGATGCCAGCAGTTCTTTGCGAGGCGCCCCCTTCAGCACGTAGTCGACGGCACCTAGGGATGACGCGCGGGCTACGTAGGTCGGATTGTCGTAGGTCGACAGCACAATGATTCGCGCTGAGGGCAGTTTCTTGCGGATCGTTTCCATGGCCTCCAAGCCGTCCATGCCGGGCATCCGCACGTCCATCAGGATCACATCGGGCTTGTGTTTCGTCGCCAGGTCAATCGCCTCTTTGCCCGTCGTCGCCTCGGCAACGATTTTGACGTCCGATTCCTTGAGCAGCGATTGCAGTCCGCGCCGGACTACCTCGTGGTCATCCACGACTAAAATCTTGAATGGCATCCCCGAGATTCCTCCTGTTGCAGCAATGGCAAGCGAGCCTCAGCCCCAATCCACTTATTAAACACGCTTTCAACAATTATGAAAGACGAATAGTTACGGCGCTAACAAAATATGTTGGATCTTAATCGTCGCATGGCCGGTTAATGCATCGATCCGGGGAACCCATCCGGCTGTTCCATTTATACCCGTTGTAGCCAATTGGGGGGATAGCAGGTGGGGAAATCGTAATGTGGGAGTGCGGAAACGCCGGTTGTGGTTTTTCACGAGCGTTGACTTGTGTCGACGGCGACCTAGATTCGAGTGGCGGATGTTCCACATCGATTGGCATGAATAGGAAGAAAAACGCATGAAATCCCCGTCGTTATTGCTTGTCGACGATGATCGCCACGTGCTCGAATCGATGTGTGCCTGGCTTCGCGAAAAGGGCTATTCAGTGGCCACGGCTGCCGATTGTGCCGAGGCGAAGGCCCAGATCGGCCGGAAGGCTTTCGACCTGATTCTGGCTGATATCCACCTGACCGACGGCGATGGGTTCGATGTCCTCGCCTACGCTCGGGCTCACCGCCCCTCCACCACCGTGATTCTGGTCACAGGCTATGGCACCGTGGAAACCGGCGTGGAAGCGATCCGCGCCGGAGCGTTTGACCTGCTGACCAAGCCGCTGATCGATGAGGAATTGGAACTGGCGATCAATCGAGCTTTATCGCAGCGTCAGGTATTGGAAGAGAACGCCAATCTGAAGGCGCAACTCGACCTCCGCTTCGGCATGGAGAATATCGTCGGGAAAGATCACCGCATGCAGCGGATGTTTGACATGATCGACAGTATCGCCGATACGCGAGCGACGGTGTTGATCACCGGCGAGTGCGGGACCGGCAAGTCGATGGTTGCCCGAGCCATCCATCGCCGCAGCGGCCGCCGCGACCTGCCGTTCGTCGAATTGGCCTGCGGTGCCATGCCCGAAACCTTGCTCGAGAGCGAATTGTTCGGACATGCGGCTGGTGCCTTCACGGGTGCCGTCGGCGAAAAGATCGGAAAGTTCCAGCAGGCTGATCGCGGAACCATCTTCCTCGACGAAATCGGCACGGCATCGCCCGGCCTCCAAGTCAAACTACTTCGCGTCCTGCAGGATCTCGAATTCGAACAGGTGGGCGGTACCAAGACCTTTCGCGTCGATACCCGCGTGATCCTCGCGACGAATGAAAACCTCTCCCGCGCTGTTGCCGAGGGACGGTTCCGTCAGGACCTTTTCTATCGCATTAACGTCATCAACGTCGAACTGCCTTCGCTTCGCGATCGCATTTCCGACATTCCGCTTCTTGCTCAGCACTTCCTGCACTCGGTGTGCGAAGAGACTGGCAAGAAGGTGCAAGGGTTCACCGACGAGGCCATCACCGCGCTGCAGCGATATCGCTGGCCCGGCAACGTCCGCGAACTGCAAAATGTCGTGGAACGTGCCGTGTTGCTGGGAAAGGGAGGCGTGATCGGTCTGGAGGACCTCCCGGGTCAAATGACGGCTGGGGAAATCATCCCTGCCAAACCCGCAACGGGAAGGACGCTGAAAGAAGCCCTCGAAGGCCCCGAACGTCAGATCATCATGGAAGTCTTGAAGTCGAATAATTGGAATCGAAACGTCACCGCCGATTTGCTCGGCATCAATCGCACGACGCTCTACAAGAAAATGAAGCGGCTGGGACTTGATCGGCCGCGCATGTCCGATTTTGATCACGCCCAATAGAAGCAGCGGCGAACAAAACGGCGAAAGATTCTGTCGACTCCGCGACCGCAAAACGGCTATAATCCGCCCGCGTCGAAACCGATGCGGCCTTGAAGTGATTTCCACGGTAGGAAAACGCACTTCATGTCAGACCGCTCAAGCCTCTTGCCGCTGCGGAGATCTTCCATGCTTTGGCTTCGCCCGCGTTCCTTTCGTCCCGGTTTGCGAACTGTCCTGGTATCGGTTTGCAGCGCCGTCGTAGGGCTTGCGATGCCGCTCGCGTCGCTTAATACCGCCAACGCACAAAAATCGCCTGTCGTCGATGGCGAGAAAAACGCCGCCGCCGAAACGGAATGGCCGCAGTTTCTCGGACCGAACCGCAACGGCATCTCCCGCGAAACGGGGCTCATCGATCGCTGGCCGGCCGAGGGGCCACGCGAACTCTTCCGTGTCTCCGCAGGCGTCGGGATGTCCGGTATGGCGATCAGTCGAGGTTGCCTGGTGACCATGGCTCAGGATGCCGATGGACAACGCGTCATTGCGTTGGATGCCGCGAGCGGAAAAGGGCTCTGGCAACAGATGGTGGCTCCCGAATACCGAAATCCCATGGGCGACGGGCCACGCGGTACCCCCGCAATTGCCGCTGGCCAGGTGTTCGCCTTTACCGGCGAAGGCATGCTTGTCGCACTTGATTTTGAGACCGGAAAAATCCAGTGGTCGCAGCGACCGTTGGGCTTGCTCGGCGGGAAACCGGCCGAATACGGCATGGCCTGCTCCCCGCTCGTCGTCGGCGACCGCGTCATCGTCTCGGTTGGAGCTCAACAAGGTACGCTCGTCGCGTTTGACACCAAATCGGGAAAGGTGGTGTGGAAAGTGGGGGCCGATCCAGCCGGCTACTCGTCCCCTGCACTGCTCACCCTTGGCGGAAAGAAGCAACTCGTAGCGATGACCGGAGCCTCGGCGGTGGGAGTCGATGTCGATTCCGGGAAGCTCCTGTGGCGTTACCCTTTTGAAACCAACTTCGAATGCAATATCGCCACGCCGCTCGAGCACAAAGGTCAACTGTTCTTATCCGCCGGTGAAAATCACGGCAGTGTGTTGCTCGCCGTCAAGTCAGCCGGCGGCCAGGCCAAGGCAGACCAATATGAGCTTGAAGCGGTTTGGGAATCGTTCGGTCCGCAAAGCGTGCTCCGAAACGAATGGCAGACATCCATTCTGCTGGACGGATACCTTTACGGGATGGACAACGTCGGCGGTGCCGGACCGATCACGCATCTCACTTGCATCGAAGCCGCCACGGGAAAACGTGTCTGGCAAGTGCCCCGGTTCGGCAAAGGAAATCTGATCGCCGCCGATGGCAAACTTTTCATGTCAACCATGAAGGGCGAACTCGTCGTGGCACGAGCCAATCCCGAGCGTTACGACGAACTCGGCCGAGCAACCGTGGTCGGTATGACACGGCAGGCCCCCGCGTTGTCGGGCGGCAGGCTCTATCTGCGCGACGATCAGGAGATCGTTTGTCTCGACGTGCGTAAGCCATAGCATCGCGCGTCCAAAGCGGCCGCACCGCACGCGGTCAGCGCGTAGCGGTTGCAACAGAATCGCCTCCTGCGGCGGAGCGCCTAGCTTGGATCGCCCGGCTTGCGTCGATAAAAGTCGACGGTCATTCGCAGCCCCGCTTCCAGCGATGTGGTTTGCCAATCGGGATACAGTTGCGTGATCGGCCGCGGATGGGGCGGTTGATTGGCGGGCAACTCGGGGCCTTCAATTGACAATCGGCTGGATGAGCCCGGGACGATCCGATCGAGCGTCGCGATGATTTCGTCCACTGTCGCTGAGCAACTGGGCAGGTCGACGACCACCGCACCTGCGGGCGGTTCCATCGCAGCTCGCACAAAGCCTCGAGCAACATCTTCCACGTAGTCGTACCCGGCCCGGCCGCGGTAGCTCAAGGTAAAGCCCTGTCCCTGCGCGACGGCCTTCGCCGCGAGCGACGGTCCCGCTGACAACCCCTGATCTCGCTCGGGACCATACACCACATGCGGACGGATCCCGACCGAAGGAATCTGATAAGCCAGCCAGTATTGTTCGGCGATGCGCTCGACCGCTTGTTTGAACGCGCCGTAAAAAGTTCGGGGCCGATTCTCGTTGGCTCCGCGATGTTGCGGATCGTCGTCCAGTTCCGGGCCGTAAACCGCCAGCGAACTGGCGTACGAAAATCCGCGGGTTTGTGCCTGTTGCGCACGCGCCTGCTCGAACAACGCGATGCTGCCCATCACGTTCACTTCGCAGCCCGACCAGGGATCCTGCTGGCAGGCCGGCGTCAACAGGGCTGCCAGGTGGATGAAGTGCGTCACGCCGTGCTGTGCACAGGTCGATGCCAGTTTGGATCGATCAAGCAGGCTGCCGACTACCGGGATCAAACGCTCGGCCGGCGCACCGATGACCCGTTGCCAACGTTCGGGCCGGGGTGCAACGTCGTAGACCACCACCTTGCGCCCCTGCAAAAGCAAATCACGCAGCACCCACGTGCCGATGAATCCGCTTCCTCCGGTTACCAGAAACACGTCGTCACTGCGGGTGCTCACTTGCATGCTCCAATCGATCGATCGTCAAAACGGTCTGGAAACTCATTCGCTTACGGCTTGGTGGATACCGGGATCGGGATACACTCCGGGCAGGTCTTCGGCGTACCAAGATTGCAGCACCGCCTCCCAATCATCCCGGTGTTTGGCTCGCGCAAAGGCGTCGCGAACCGCCAGGTGCTCCGGATGGTTCGCCGCGTATTTGATTCCAAACTTTCTCAGCAGGATGCCGCATTGCTTGGCATCGTAAATCTGTTCCGCCAAGCGGTAGTGTTCGCGAATCACTTCGCGTTGTTGCCAAAGCGTCGGAGGAGGCGGCATAGGGTGGCCTTGGGACAATGCACGGCACTGTTCGAAAATCCAGGGGTTTCCGATGGCGCCCCGTGCTACGGTTACCCCGTCGATTCCTGTTTCCCGGATGAGTCGCAAACAATCGTGCGGCGTGAAAAGGTCGCCGCTGCCCAGGATCGTCCGGTTTCCCACATGCTGTTTGACTTCGCGTAGAAACGTCCAGCGGCTGGGGCCGTTGTATCGCTGTACGACCGTTCTCCCGTGCACGGTTATGGCCGCGACGCCTGCCGCAAACGCGCCGTCGAGGATGGTGAAGAATTTGTCGCGGCTTTCCGCCGAGTCGTCCATGCCGCGGCGCATCTTGAGCGTTACGGGGACCGATGCCGGAACGGTCTCGCGCGTGCGACGCACGATTTCGAGTGCCACCTCAGGCTGGCTGAGATGAAATCCGCCGCGACAGCGTCCGAGCACCTTTTTCACGGGGCACCCGAAGTTGATGTCGATCACATCGAACCCGGCCTCGACTAACTTCATCGCGCCCCGCGCAAATTGCTCGGGCTCCGCACCCATCAACTGACCGCCTACCGGATGCTCCTCGTCCGAAAGGTAAAGGAAGTGGTCGGTGCGTTTGCGGTCTTTCAGCGCAACAAGGAATTGGTCGAGCATCACTTCGCACAGCGTGTACGACGCGCCGTGACGACGAGCAAGCACGCGCATCGGCCAATCGCTGTAGCCTGATAAGGCCGCCTGCACGATGGGGAATCCCAAGTGAATGCGGCCAAGGGTCAGGTCCGGAAGCCGGTCCGGAGATAAGGATGCGTGGGTCATGGTGGAGACGAAAACATGGCTTCGGTTGGACGAAGTCGCCATCGGCGTTTTTCCGGCCGAGCGCACCTCTTCCAGGCAGAAAACGTGGATGACGTATTAAACCGAGAAACGGGCCGGAAGCCTATCCCCGACGAAGATCGCCTCAGGGCATTCACCGCCGGAGTGCGTGTTTAGCACTCCGAGGATTGGTACAATCGGTGCCAGGGTTTGATGGCATTCCTGCGCATCACGCGCTGGTTCGTCTTGAGGAGACAGCTAACGGTGCGGTCGATCTTGGTTACGGGCGGAACTCGTGGAATCGGGGAGGCGATTGCAGCCGCTTTCGAGGCTCAGGGTGATCAGGTCACGGTCACCGGTCTGGAGCAGGCGGAAATCGTCTCGTTTCAGCAGCGCCACCCGCAAATCAAAGCCACCATGCTCGATGTGGCCAAGCCGTCCATGATCACCGAAGTGGTGGGATGCCTTGGCGAACTTCATGTGCTGGTGAATTGCGCGGGCATGCTTCTGCGTGAACAACGCGAGCACCATCCCGATGAGTTTGCGCGTGTGGTCGATGTCAATCTCAATGGCACGATGCGCGTGGCGACCGCTTGCAAGGAGCGGCTGGCTGCAACCAAAGGCAGCGTGCTCAACATCGCATCCATGCTAACCTTTTTCGGCAGTCCGTATGTGCCAGCCTACAGTGCGAGTAAAGGCGGGGTTGCTCAATTAACCAAGTCGCTGGCGATTGCCTGGGCACCGCTGGGGATTCGTGTGAACGCGATCGCGCCGGGTTGGATCAAAACGTCGATGACCGAGCCGCTCTATACCGATCCCGCACGCAGCGAAGGGATCTTGCAAAGGACACCGATGGGACGCTGGGGAACGCCCGAGGATCTGACGGGGGCGGTGTTGTTCCTCTGTTCGCCTGCCGCAGCGTTTATCACCGGAGTTGTTCTTCCCGTCGACGGCGGGTACTGTATCACCGGCTAGCGAGCACCGAAGCCCCGTGCCCCCGCCCATGAAAGCCGCTTCCGTTTTGCAGAGGAGCCCACCAACCGATGACCGCGACGACTTCGTCTTGGATGATTCCGGAGATGGCAGTCAAAGCCATGCCGGATGATGAACGGCTTTGGGTTCCGCAGGCACCGCAAGTGTGGTTCCGGCCGTTGCTGCTGAATACGGTGCAGGGTGAATGGGTGAATCTGCTCCGCGTGACCCGCGCGGGGATGCTGAGCCGACACCGCCACCCATCGCCCGTGCATGGCTATGTGATCAAAGGATCGTGGCGGTATCTCGAGCACGATTGGGTGGCACGCGAAGGCATGTACGTTTTCGAGCCGCCGGGCGAAATCCATACGCTGGTCGTCGATGAGGATGTTCCAGAGATGATCACCTTGTTTCACGTTTCAGGGGCCCTGATCTACTTCGACGATGCGATGCGGCCCTGCGGGCACGATGATGTACACACCAAGATCGAATTGTGCCGGAAGCATTACGAGCGTGTCGGACTGGGTGCAGACTACGTGCGACAGTTCATTCGATAAAGTGATCGATCAGCGGAATCCGAACCCATTCGGTGGCGAAGCGGCAATCGCTTCTGCAGGCGACCAAGGTTCCGAATCCGACCATACCCAATTGGAAAGCAGGATGTTGCGATGAAGATTCAGGCCGAGCGACTCAGGGAACTGGTGGCAGCCATGTTTGCACGTGCGGGGTGCGATAAAGAAGAAGCCCAACGCGTTGCCTTTTATTTGGTGGAAGCGAATCTCGTGGGACACGACTCGCATGGAGTCATTCGCGTGCCGAGCTACATCGGCTGGCTTCAGGAAGGGAAGGTGCTGGCGAATCAATCGATCGAAGTGGTGCTGGAATCGGACGTCCTGGCGATCGTTGACGGCCGCTTCGGTTTCGGGCAGACGATTGGCGAACAAGCTGTACGGCTGGGTATCGAAAAAGCACGCAAGCACGGCGTCTCGGTCGTTGGCTTGCGCAATACGGGGCATCTCGGTCGCATCGGTGATTGGCCGCTGATGGCCGCACGAGAGAATTTGCTCTCCTTGCATTTCGTAAACACGAGCGGCGCGGGAATGCTGGTCGCGCCGTTTGGCGGTATCAGTCGCCGGCTCTCCGCTTGCCCCTTTGCGGCCGGTATTCCCGTTGCCGGCGGTGATCCGATGATCGTGGATATTTCGATGTGCACAATCGCCGAGGGGAAAATCAAGGTGGCGTTGAATAAGGGGGTGTCGCTCCCCGAAGGTTGCATTATTGATTCCCATGGCCAGCCGACTAACGACCCCCGCGTGTTCTACGCTGATCCCCCCGGATCGATTTTGTCCATCGCCGGACACAAAGGCTACGCACTTGGCATGGTCACGGAAATCCTCGCCGGTGCGCTCACGGGCGGTTCCTGCACGAACCCCGCCTACGCCAAGCGGCTCACGAACAGCATGCTGTCGATTTACCTCGATTACTCCCGCTTCGCTGCGGAAGCCGAATTCGAGGCCGAAGTTCGACGATTTATTGATTTCGTGAGAAGCTCCGAGCAACTCGATCCCAGCCGCCCGATTCTCATGCCCGGGGAAATCGAAGAACAAACCAAAGCACGGCGACTCGCCGATGCCATCGAACTCGATGAAACCACGTGGAGCCAGATCTGCAAAACGGCGGAATCGCTCGGGGTGCCCGTTGCGGGGAGTGCTTAGTTTTTCGCGTGAATGCATTGAGGGAATCACCCAAGGTGGGTTATGATGCCAGTCCGTATGCGGGTGCCGGGGCCGACGACGCGGTATCGAAGTGAAGGGGCTCGGCGATCGCTTGAAATCAGCCGGATGCGGGCATCCTCAAACGCAATGGGATCGAGGTTTCGCGACAATCGGTGACGAGATTCCTCAAGGAGATCGGGATGGAAGTGAACAAGTTTTTCGATGTAGAACTTCGCGGTACCGTGACGATCATGCGGTTGATTAGCGAAGATTCCATCGACCACTTGCTGATCAACGAACTGCAGCGAGCGATCATCATGTTCGTCGAGCAGGAACGCCCGATTAAGTTGCTGGTTAATTTTTCCAAGGTCCGTCGTTTCTCCTCCGAGACGATCAACGCGCTGATTCGAGCCCGTCGTCGCTTGCTGGAATACCACGCGAAGATGTGTCTGTGCGCGATGCGTCCCGAGATTCACGAAGTGTTCCGGCTGATGCGTTTGGACGGAACCGTCTTCGAGATCGTCGAGACGGAAGAGCAAGGCCTCGCGAGCTTGAATGCAGATTGACGGGGTGCGGATCGTCCCGCCCGCTCGTGTCGAGGCTCAAGCGTCGTGCGGAGGGTCGCACGTCAGATAGTCCGTGAGGCGGTCACGCACCCAATCGACCGGTTCGATAGCCTGTTGCTCGCGCAGGGCGAGCGAGGCTTCTGCGAGACGCAGGCGTGACAAGGCCCATGCACACGCTTCGCGAATGACCGGATCGCCATCCACGAGTCCGACGCGGAGCGCCTTCACCGCATTGCCGGCTCGCTGGTTTCCCAGGACGATCGCAGCATTGCGCAACACCCCCTGCCGTTTCGCCCGCCAAAGCGGGGTGGCCCGGAATCGTGCGCGAAACTGGTCCTCCGTCAGGAAGAACAACTCGCTCAATTCCACGCTCCACAGGTCGCTGCGAGGCTCGAAGGCGTTGATCGTCGAGATCGGTGCCTTCGAGTTCCACGGGCAGACCTCCTGGCAAATATCGCATCCGAACAGCCAGTCCCCGATTCCCTCCCGCATTTCCAGCGGAATGGGCCCTCGCAATTCAATCGTCAGATAGCTGATGCAACGCCGTGCATCCAGGACATAGGGCTGCGGAAAAGCCTGCGTCGGACAGGCATCGAGGCAGGCCCGGCATGTGCCGCAGTGCTCGGCGGTGAAGGGCGGATCATATTCGAGTTCCTGATCGGTCAGGATGGCGGCCAGAAAGAAATAACTCCCGGCCTGCGGATGAAGAAGCAAGGTGTTCTTTCCTGCCCAGCCGAGCCCGGCCATCTGCGCGAATTCGCGTTCCAGCAGGGGAGCGGTGTCGACGACGCCGCGAACGCTGCTGGAAGGGCAATGCGATCGCACAAAATCGGCCAGCGTGTGCAATCGATCGTGGATTAAATCGTGGTAGTCAAGCGTGCCCCAGGCATAGCGAGCGACTCGGCCCTCGCCGGGCTCGACTTGTCGGGGATCGGCGGTGCGGTAGTTCATCGCCAACATGACGATGCTGCGAGCGTTTTCCAGGACCGATTGGGGGCGTTCGTACTTGTCGCGTCGCGCACGCAGGTATCGCATTTCGCCGTCGAAATGCGATTCCAACCACTGCTCGAATCGCGCAAAGCCGGCTGCCGCATCGGCCCGGCAAACCCCGACGCGCGCAAACCCGAGTTCCGTAGCGAGATCGCGAATATGTTGCGTTAATTCAACACG
>JBJOLO010000357.1:0-3494 GCA_046045565.1 Planctomycetota bacterium
CGTTGGTGTCGCGATCACTGTCAACCTAAAAGTCAAACTGATCAATGTTGTCCGAAGTGAACACCATGATGTCACCCAGGATAATCTGGTCGCCGACAACTTGCTTCGATCCCAATCGCCCCGCGTCGAATTGCGTCGCGCCTGATTTCAACTTGCCCGTCGCCAACGCCGCTCCTGCATGAACCGTCAGGTAGCCCAGATCAATGGTGTTCCACAGCACCACCGACTTCACCGTGCCGTTTTTAACAAATCGCTTCATATCATTGGGCGTCGAGAGACCGGTAACGAGAATCTCGCCCCGCTTCCCGCTCTGCTCTACCGCCTCGGCGGCTCCCGGGAACGACACCGAACTGATCCCGAAAACGCCTTTCAAGTTCGGATACTTCTGAATCACATCCTTCGCATCCGCCAATGCGTTGCTCGCGTTCTCGCCCGGATACTTAATCGTCGCCAGATTCAATTTTGTTTTCGCCAACGCGGGCTTCATGACTTCGATCCACGAATTCTGATTGGCTGCGGTCGGATCGGAACTGACAATCACCACATCGCCTGCCGTTTCCGCACCCAGGTCCCGGACCATGGCATCGACCATGCCTTGGCCGATCGATTGCGGCGTGGCTTGATTGACAAAAAACGCACGCGACTCGTCGACACCATCTGCATCCCAAGTGATCACATGAATTCCGGCGGCTCGCGCCTCCTTCATCGCATTGGCCACCACGTCGGGTGCGTTCGGCGAAACACAGATCACGTCCACGCGATCGACCGTCCATTGCTCGATCATCTCCGCCTGCTTCTTCGGATCACCATCCGTCGGGCCGTCGTAAATCAGGTTCACATTGCCCAATTCTTTCGCGGCTTCTTCCGCACCGCGCAAACAGGAACTGAAATAGCTGATGCCTTTGATTTTGGGCAACATGCAAATCGTGATCTTTTTCCCGCCGGCGGCAGCATCGCCCGATCGAGTGCTCGTGGCATCTGCAGGAGCCGGACGAGAATCACCACAACCGCTCGCAAGACACAACACGATGCCGACGATCAGACAACGCGATGTCATTCCATCTCGAATCACTCGCTGCATCGCTGCACTCCCGAAAACAAGACCTCGGAAACACCATCAACGGCGGGCCGACAGAGATCGCCGCCGCGCGAGCACTTGGTATACCAGAACGGCGACGATCAACAAGAACCCGATCACCACCGAACGCAACTCATCGGTTCGCCAATAGCGACTCACAAACAATCGTGTCTCATGGATCAGCAGCAGCCCCAGCACCGTCCCCGCAATGTTGCCGCGACCTCCAAAGATGCTCGTGCCGCCGACCACCACCGCCGTAATGACTTCCAACTCGAATCCCCTGCCTGCGTCAGCTTTTGCCGTATCGAATCGCGAAACGTAGATCAAGGTCGCCAGACCGGAGAGGAAACCGGAGAGCAGGTACAACTGCACCTTCATTCTCGACACGGGAATACCCGCGAACGAGGCTGCCCGTTCGTTGTGGCCGAGTGCATAGAGGTATCGCCCCCAAGGCGTGGCCCGCAGCAACACCGCAAACAAAACCGCAATCGCTGCGGTGAGCATACCGGCGTAAGGAACGCCGCACAGGTTTCCACGCGCAATCAGTGAAAACGACTCGCCGAACCGCGAATAGGCCGCACCCTGACTGAACCCCTCGGCGATGCCTCGAAATGCTGCAAACGTCGCCAGTGTCACCATCAACGGATGCACGCGCGCCCGAGCGACCAGAAAACCGTTCAGCGTCCCGCACGCCACACCCGTCGTCAGGCAGACGGCGCTGGCAAGCAGGACATTCCCGGTCCTGGCGTGAACCCAGCCGAACATCACAGCACACAATCCCATCGCTGCACCGACCGATAAATCGATTCCACCCGAGATGATCACCAACGTCATCCCGAGCGACAGGATTGCCAACTCCCACAACTGTCGCGACAAGAGCAACTGGCTATCCCATCGCAGGAAACTCGGCATCAACACGCCGGCTACGGCAAGCAACCCGAGCAGCAACAACATCAGGGCTGCTTCATGCCAGAAACCAAACGTCGCACGTTTCCGCTCGCGTTCGTTCGATGGCGAAGCGGCGATCGATCCGCCGGAATCGACAGCGTGCGATGATCCGCGATCCGCATCGTCGACACTCATACGCCCTTGTCTCCGTCGTCTCGGCGGGACGCGATTCGATCACTGACGATGGCCAGCACAATGAATAACCCTTGGATAGCCTTCGTCCACTTTTCGCCTGTTTCGCCGATCGCCAGAAAAGTCAGCACCGGCCTCAGCATGGTCATCAGCACGACGGCGAACATCACACCGAGGAGACGCCCCTTGCCTCCGGACACGGATACGCCGCCGACTACGACGCACGTCACCACCAGAAGTTCGAATTCGACACCGATCCCCGACTCGATCTTGGGCAATCGCGGCACTTCGACAATGGTCGCTAAGGCCGTGAGGAATCCGGTATAGGCAAACGCAAAGGTCTTCAATCGATGCGACGAAAGGCCTGCAAACCTCGCCGATTCGGGACTGCTTCCCAGTGCATACAGTCTTCGCCCCAGCGGCATCCAATAGATCACCATCGCCGTGAAGGCGATCACGATCGCCGCTGCCCAAATCCCGAGCGGTACGCCGCAAGGTCCCTGCTTTGCCCCTTGCGTCAATGCCTCGGGGAGATTTCCGATGTTGCGTCCGCCCATGAATAACAGGGTGATGCCGCGGAGCGCCGTCAGCAAACCCAGGGTGGCCACAATCGAGGGCACTTGTCCTTTGGTCACAATCAGGCCGGTCATCGTTCCGATCGCGGTTCCAACCATCAGCGTCACGGGAATCCCGATTGCGACCGGGAGCTGCGCTTCATCGAGCGAGACCATTCGTCCCAGCAGCGCGGCCAGAACGGCCATCAGCGATCCCACGGAAATGTCGATCTCGCCGGTCACCACCACCAGCATTACTCCGCAAGCAACCATGGCGGTCGGCGCACATCGCAAAGCGATATCGCCCCAGACGATACCCGAAAGGAATGCCGGATCGACCACCCCGACTCCGCCGGCAATGATTGCAATCAGCGCGAACAGACTCCATTCGCGACGCCCGATCATCGCACGCAGTATTCCCGCCATGTTACCCAACGCGTCTCTCATGACTTCGCCACCGCTTCACGATCGGGCAGGATAAGTTCGAGTACCTGCTCGGGCGTCGCGTCACGTGCACGAACCTCGCCTTGAATCGCGCCGTCGCGGATCGCAAGGATCCGATCACATAGCGAGAGCAGTTCCGGCAGTTCCGACGAAATCACGAGGGTGGCGAGCCCTGCATCGGCGAGCTGCCTGATTTGTTCGTGGATCTGGGATTTGGCTCCCACATCGACGCCCCGAGTCGGCTCATCAAGCAGCAGGACGCGCGGCGTCGTCGCCAACCAGCGACCCAGCACCAATCGTTGCTGATTCCCGCCGGACAATGTAGACGCAGCAGCATC
>JBJOLO010000388.1:0-8771 GCA_046045565.1 Planctomycetota bacterium
CGGTGCGATCTCGAGATCGTCGATCAGACCCAAAGTGCCCCCCCGCCGCACGCTCGCCCACCCGTGCATGGTCTCTTCGCGGCGGATCGTCTGCGCGGTGCAGAGGATACCGTAAGCGCGACTCACGCGATCGTGCAGGTCTTTATGGCTTTCCTTAAAGAGGAAATCTCTCGCTTTGCGTTCGTAGTCAATAATGGCCGGAACCACGTCGCCTACTTCTTCAATCAACTGCGACTCGGAACGTCCCAGCGTGATTTGATTGCTGATTTGGTAAAAGTCGCCCATGGCCTGCGAACCTTCGCCGTGTAGGCCGCGGACGGCGAGGCTGATTTTTTGCAGACCACGAAAAACCTTTTCAATCTGTCGCGTGATCCCGAGCGCCGGCAAGTGCAACATGACGCTCACGCGCAAACCCGTACCAACATTGGTCGGACACGCGGTCAAGTAACCAAACTTTTCATGGAAGGCGAAATTGAGCTTTTGCTCGAGCAAATCATCGATTTCATTGATTTGCTCCCATGCTGCGGCGAGATCCAGACCGCTGTGCATGACTTGGATGCGCAGGTGATCTTCCTCGTTGACCATCACGCTGAATTTCTCATCCGCGTCGATCGCAACCGCCCGCGCGCCGCTTCCCTCGGACAATTCGCGACTGATCAACTGACGTTCCACCAAAAACTGCCGATCCATGGCGTTCAAACCGCTCACGTCCACATACATCAGGTTATTCCAGCTCGGAATGCTCTGGATATGCTGACGCACCGACTTTTCGATCGCCACTCGATCGGGTTCGTTACATCGGCGCATGAAGGGGAATTCGGCTAGATTGCGAGCCAACCGAATGCGACTGCTGATGACGATATCAGATTCCGGTCCCGAACCGCGCAGCCATTCACCCGAGCGTCGGACGAGATCATCGAGTGTCACGATATGCCCCTTCGCCCCTCATAGCTTCTTGTGCCTCTGCTCCGCTTGCCGAATGCTGTCCCGCAAGCGTGATGCCAATTCGTAATCTTCGCGTTCCACCGCGCTTTGCATCTCCCGCCGCAAGCGAATCAATTCCGTTTGCTCGTCCGTATTGTGCTGTCCCATACGGGGCTGTTTGCCGGAGTGCGATTTATCGCCGTGAATGTTCACCAGCAGCGGTTCTAACTCAGCCTCGAAAAACACATAGTCGTGCGGGCACCCCAACCGACCCTGGTGGCGGAATTCGTAAAACGTAATTCCGCAAACCGGACACGCCTTTTGATCCAGCTTCGCGAGTTCCTCGGCGGTTTGACCGATCTTCAGTTGCTTTGCGAGCACCCCGGCGAGCGTGGGAGGCGTGCTTTCCGCTTCCTCAGGCGCGCTCAAGTACTGCTTGGCGTGGTCCTCGCACAAGTGGAATTCCTGTGGCTCGTTCCCCGTCAACTCCGTGATATGGAACGTTGCCGGCTTCTCGCAATGTTGGCACTTCATGACAGGAGCACTCCGTGCGATCTGAACGCAAGCCGATCACCTCGAGATCGATCGACTCCACTCCATCGCGTCGAAACCCTCAACGGCACGCCGTCGCCCGAACGACGCACCCGAATAACGCGTCCGGCTGACGAACGATGGCAACCCCCGTTCGCCCCGCGTCGGATGCCGATCGCAACGTGGATGGCGAGGTCGATTACCGCGACTGCAAACCGTTTGAACAACAACACTTAGCAATGCGCTAGGATTCTAGCAGTGTGTCGGGGGGTGTCAAGGCAAGCTGTGCGCGGCTAATCTTGAGCCCTCAGCAAGTACGAAGGATCGCATTGATGCACTTCCCTGACTTCGCGACATTTCAGCGCCTAGCGAATCAGTACCAACTGGTTCCCGTTTATCGTCGGCTGATGAGCGACTCGCTCACGCCTGTTACCGGACTGAAACGCATTGACGACGGCGGAACCATCTGCCTGTTCGAAAGCGTCGTCGGCGGGGAGAACGTCGGACGATACAGCTTTCTTGCATCGGAACCGATTCTGGAACTGATGGCGCGCGGCAATCAAGTCACCGTTCGCTCGAAACGCGGCGTCGAAACATTTACCTCACCCGATCCGCTCGAAGAACTACGATCCCGCGTGCAAGCCGTGCGTGCCGCACCGCTGCCTGAGTTGCCACGCTTTGCCGGCGGGGCTGTCGGCTATGCCGGCTACGACGTCGTTCGCTACACCGAGAATCTTCCCGACGCCCCGACCGACGATCGCGGGCTGCCCGACTTGTCCTTCGCCTTTTACGACCAGATGGTGATCTTCGACAACGTCAGTAAGACGATGTTCGTTGTTGTTTTAGCGCGGCTAAGCGAATCCAAAGGCGACGCTCAAGCCGCCTACCAGGCAGCGCAGCGAGCGGTGGACAAATTGGTAGAAAAACTTCAGGCACCCGCCGAAGTTCCTGTCGCCGACATCATCACCGGCGGGCAAACGCAACGTGAATTCGTCTCCAACTTCACCCAGGAGGAATTCGAATCCGCTGTGCGACGCGCCGTCGAATACATCCAAGCGGGCGATATATTTCAAGTCGTTCTCAGCCAGCGGTTGAAACTCAAAATTCAGTGCGATCCTTTCGAAATCTATCGCACACTTCGCGTGGTGAACCCCAGCCCGTTCATGTTTTTCCTCAGGACGCCGGAAACAACGCTCGTCGGCAGCTCCCCCGAAATCCTCTGCCGCGTCGTCGATCGCAAAGTCACTGTCCGCCCGCTCGCGGGGACCCGTCCGCGCGGCGCGGATGAAGAAGAAGACCGACGGCTAGCCGAAGACCTGCTGAATGACCCCAAAGAACGCGCGGAACATGTCATGCTCGTCGACCTTGGCCGCAACGACGTCGGCCGTGTCGCCCGGTTCGGCTCCGTCAAGCTGAGCGATGTCATGGTCATTGAACGCTACAGCCATGTGATGCATATCACATCCAATGTCACCGGCATCCTGGACGACGGAAAAGACGCCTTTGACGCCCTCCGAGCCAGCCTGCCCGCAGGGACCGTCAGCGGTGCGCCGAAAGTGCGAGCCATGCAAATCATCGATGAACTCGAACCGCATCGACGCGGACCGTATGCCGGAGCCGTCGGGCATTTCGATTACAACGGCAACATGGACACCTGCATCACCCTCCGCACGCTCGTCGTCCAAGGGCAGGATGCGTACGTGCAAGTCGGCGCCGGCATCGTTGCCGACAGCCAGCCCAACATGGAATACCAAGAGACGCTGAATAAAGCGCGCGGCCTGCTTAAGGCGATCGAAATTACCGAGCAGCGTCAGTCGCAGGCGTCGCGTTAGCCCAAAAAAAGCGGCATGATCCACGCTGTTTCCTGAACTGACACGCCATCGCGGCGGGCAGATCGTCAAGCGGCGCGTGAAGGCTCCGATCAAGCGCCCGCTCCCCAACACATGGGGACGCAATAAAGAAGGGGCACCAAACCCGACGGGTTGGTGCCCCTTGCTGAATGAACTTGTATCTCGCAAACAGTGCGGTTTGCGCCAAGCACTTAGACCGAGAACGAACTGCCGCAGCCGCAGGTCTTGGTCGCGTTCGGATTCAGGAACTGGTATCCGCTCCGCTCCATCGTGGTCTTGTAATCGATGGTCGTGCCGTTCAGCAGCATTGCACTACGCTTGTCCACGACAATCGACACACCATGGCAATCCAGCTTGTCGTCCATCTTGTCGTCGAAGTTCTTGTCGAATTGGAGGCGGTAATCGTACCCGGCGCAACCACCACCTTCGACCGAGACCCGCAGGAACGCTTCGGCATCGATCTTGGCAGCCTCGCGAGCCTTCTTTACTTCCTCAGCAGCTTTTTCGGTTAATGACACGACCATCGGCAGATCTCCTCAATGGCAAATAGCTGATCGGGCTTTTCGCCCTGAAAACGATTTTTCGCACATGTGCTTGTCTAAATTATAGAATCGCCGCGAAAAAGAAAAGGGCTGGTTTTTGACTGCGCGGCAAAATCGTCCGTATTTGTTCCGTATTTGTGCGGTTCCTCGGCTCGAATCTAAGGGTTGGGCCGAACCAACGCCCGAAGACGGCGGACCGAACTCCCCACCATCTCCGCAGCGCGCTCGACCTCATCGGCCGTGCTGAACCTTCCTAAACCGAACCGAAGACTGGCCCGGACGAGGTCGTCCCGAATCCCTAGAGCCCGTAACACATGACTGGGCTCGGGATTGGTCGAGGTGCAGGCACTGCCGCTCGAAACCGCCAAATCGCGCATGCTCATCATCAAAGCTTCGCCATCCACACCTGCAAAGCTGCAGTTCAAATTCCCGGGCAACCGCAGACCAGGTTCATTCCAGTCCGGGCCATTTGGCTGACAATCGGGAACGAACTCGCACAATGCTTCGAACAGTCGTTGACGAAGTCCCGCCAGCCGGACCGACTCGGTTTCCAGCTCCTGCTCACACAGTTCCAGCGCTTGAGCGAAACCAACGATCAGCGGCACGGCGAGCGTTCCACTGCGGAAGCCGAACTCCTGCCCGCCGCCGTCGATCTGCGACTCCAGTCGCATAGGAGGAGATCGCCTTCGCACAAACAACGCTCCGACTCCCTTGGGACCGTATAGCTTGTGCGCGGAAAAACTCATGAGATCGACATTCAGCTGTTCGACATCCACCGACAACTTGCCGACCGCCTGCGTGGCATCGGTATGGATCGCGATCCCTCGCTCTCGGCAAACGGCGGCTAGGGCCGCCACGGATTGGATCACGCCGATTTCGTTGTTGGCGAGCATCATCGAGACCAACACCGTATCGTCGCGCAACGACTCGACCACGCGTTCGACGTCCACAACTCCCGCACGAGCCCCTGGTGCAGGCTCGACTGGCAGCAGCGTCACGTCGAAACCTCGTCGCGACAACTTATTGAGCGGATCGAGCACGGCCTTGTGTTCCGTACGAACACTGACGATGTGGTTACCGCGCCGCCGCGCACGCTCTACCACACCCCGAATCGCGAGATTGTTACTCTCGGTTGCACCGCTCGTGAAAATAATTTCCTTAGGCGATGCGTGGATGATTCTCGCAATGGTCGCACGCGACTGATCGACCGCCGCTTGTGCTTCCCAGCCCATCCAATGGCTTGTGCTTCCCGCGTTGCCGAACTTCTCGCTGAAGTATGGCAACATCGCATCAACGACACGAGGATCAACCCGTGTCGTGGCATGATTATCCATGTAGATGCGAGATGCCGTCATCGAAACCCCGCTTCACTCAACGCCCGAAGAGCGCTTCGAGGCAAATTTTCGACCACGTTTCGAAACCGTCCAGGTTTGCCAGGAGTTGCTCGACCGGGCGGAATCCGGCGTCCATGATGTCGGCTTCTCGCGGCTTTACAGAGGGATGCTCGACGTCCAGGATATGCACGACACCCAGATGTACGCGTCCGACCTCCGTCAGATCATCGTTGATCAAACCGACGCACTGGTCCTTGTATGGAGTTTCGATCGAAACCTCTTCAGCTAATTCACGACGCATGCCTTCAAAATAGGGATGTGCTTCCTGCGCGTCATCCGAGCAAATATGGCCGCCGATGCCCACACTGCGTTTGGCATGGAGCCGCTTCTCACCTTGCCCTTTCCCTCGCGTGTACTCAAATAAATGCACTACGCCGTCAGACGTCGTGTGCCGGAAGATGACATAAGGGATCAACTGCTTGAAGCTTGGATCCTCCTCCATCTGCGGCCTTGGTCGATAGCTGATATGTTCGCGGGCGAACAGGGGCTCAAGGTACCGATCGATGTCGGAGCAGAAGCCTTGAAAATAGCCGAGTTGGCGAAAACGTTCCGTGGGTACAACGAGGATTTGTTCTACGGCGACAGAGGACACGCGAGACTCCTTAGCAAACGAGGCGCAACTTCGGTTCCTGGGGCGATAGGCTTTCGCGAACGCATCCCTAGTATGGTGATTCCCGTGACGCTGAGAAGCCGTTGGCTCCGAATTTCGCATCGCTGAAGGCAGAGAAGCTACACGATCAGCATCGCATCGCCGTAACTAAAAAATCGATAACGCTGCTCGACCGCCTCCTCGTAGGCCCTTCGCAACAGTGCATCGCCGCCGAACGCCCGCACCAAGACCAGAAGCGTACTGCGAGGCAAGTGAAAATTGGTCATCAGTGCGTCGGTGCCCTGAAACGTGTAGGGAGGGCGGATAAACAGATTTGTGTCTCCCTCCCAAGCCTCAATATTGCCTGCCGCAGCCGCCGTTTCCAGGACGCGGACCGAAGTCGTACCCACTGCGACAATCCGCCCACCTTGCTGGCGACACGCGCGAAGCTTCTCCGCAGTCTGAGCAGATAATCGCCCCCACTCCGAGTGCATGACATGATCGGCGAGTCGCGAAACCGAGACCGGGCGAAAGGTGCCGATGCCGACATGCAAGGTGACTCGAGCCGACTCCACTCCTTGTTCAGCCAAACGGCGCAGCAGGTCGTTCGTAAAGTGCAGTCCCGCAGTCGGCGCGGCTACCGCGCCAGGAGCTTCAGCATACACCGTCTGATATCGATCGCGATCGCTATCTGACATCGCACCATCGCGGATGTAAGGAGGAAGTGGAACGCGGCCGACTTGGTCGAGCAACTCCAAGGTGGAAATCGGCGTTTCCGGCCGTGCCGCCCAGAGTCCCTCCTCCAGCGGAGCAAGCATCGTCAACCGACAAACATCCTGCAGTTCGCGGTTGTAGAGCATGACCGATTCGCCGGCCTGCAGTCGGCCCCGCGTTTTGCTCATGACCTTCCAAATACCCTGAGCATCCACGGAAAGAAACAGGCCGCTCCAGCGCCCTCGCGTCGCCACACGATATCCATCCAATCGAGCCGGCACGACTTTGGTATCATTGAGCACCAGCAGATCGCCCGCACGCAGGAATTCGGGAAGATCCCGAACATGTGCGTGGCGAATCGCCTGCCGAGTTCGATCTACCACCATCAACCGCGCATCGGTACGCTGAGTGCATGGAAATTGCGCAATCAACTCTTCGGGCAACGTGTAGTCATATGCGTCCAGTTCGTCCACGGCACCACCGTCGGCCCTTTGCTGGGAGCTTGGGCCGCTGGGATTTCCTGAATTCGCCCCCGAGTTCGTCATGGAGAACACACCCCTCGATAGACCCATCCGTCGCAGTTCAGCACCCATCGGAATGCTCGCGTACGTTTTGCGACCCGCTGCGACCTGGAAACGAAAAAAAATTTCAGCGATACCACGCAGTGCCTGAACACACTGTGCGTTCCTCAACCATGCGCCTCCCAACCATGCGACACCCAATCAAGCTACAAGGAGATCAAACAGCGTCGCGCCCTTGGGGAGTATATGCGTGTAGCGCGGAATCCAGAAAGGGGGAGGCATGAGTCGCTTTCGCGTGGCTCTCGCCACCACCGAGCTTGCCGTTGGCGGAGCCGAGCGCTGCCTGACCCAACTTGCGCTCGGACTCGACCGACAACAATTTGCCCCCGAGGTGTATAGCCTCGCTGCAAGACCGGACCCAGCCCGCGCTCAACTCGTGGAACAACTCGAGCAGGCAGGGATCCCGGTACACTTCATTAACGCGACCTCCTCCAGCCAACTGCCAGCAGCCATTGCACGTTTATCTGGACTCTTCGAAGAGCAGCGTCCTGACCTGCTGCAGACATTCCTGTTCCACGCCAATGTCGTGGGCACCTTCGCCGCGCGGCGCGCTGGCGTACAGCGGATCGTACACGGCATCCGCGTTGCCGACCCGCGACGTTGGCGCCATTGGCTCGAACGGGTCGCAACCAGACATGCCAGTCGCGTCGTCTGCGTCAGCCGGTCCGTCGCAAAATTTGCTCGCCATCGCTGCGGGATTCCCTCCGAAAAGATAATTGTGATCCCGAACGGAATCGACCTGTCTCGCTTTGCTTCATATCAGGCAATATCGCCCGACCAACTCGGCCTGCACGCATCCAAGAACGTTTTCACCTGCGTCGCACGACTCGATCGCCAGAAAGGAATCGACTGGTTGCTCGAGTCCCTGCCTTCACTCTTAGAGGAATTCCCTCATCATGACCTTTTGCTGGTCGGCGACGGCCCCGATCGCGAAATCCTGGAGGCCACAGCGCGTATCAATAAGATCGCCGATCGCGTGCATTTCCTGGGCTGGCGCCACGACGTATTGGCGATCCTGCAAGCAAGTTCTGCGATGGTTCTGCCATCCCGGTGGGAGGGAATGCCCAATGCACTCTTGGAGGCGATGGCATGCGGCCTACCTGTGCTGGCCACGCGAGTCGAAGGAGTCGAGGAAGTCGTGGGCCCCTTCGCCGAAGAACAACTTGTGAATCACGGCGACAGCGAATCGCTGCGATCGAAACTCGCCAACCTGCTTCGCGATCCAGCCCACGCAAAACAACTGGGCCTAGCCAACCAACGCCACGTCGACGAACACTTCTCGCTGTCGCAGATGATCGCCGCCTACTCGCGGCTGTATCGCCAATTGCTTGACTAAAACCGCGGACGAGATGCCTGTCGCATCCATTCCAAGACACACACGTTTTCGATTCCAAGACACACACGTTTTGGGCCGGCTGAGCCGCCACACCAAACAAATCGTGTGTGTCTTGGAATCGATCCGGGAATCGAAAACGTGTGTGTCTTGGAAAGAATCTTGGAAAGAAAAAATGGCCGGACTGGGCTCCTGCCTCTTGCCCGCGCTCGATGGAGCGCTAGAGTTGAAACTGAAAACATTTTTTAGTCGCAGCCAAATGTCCCCCACCGATTTGCTGCGTAAGGTGAGGAGACTATCCCATGGCTGCGGA